>JBELEU010000074.1:0-9127 GCA_042093455.1 Crocinitomicaceae bacterium
GCTGTAATCACTAACCCTGGAATCATTTTGGGACCAGGAGACTGGAGTAGGTCTAGCACTACATTTTTTAAAAGTGTAAAAAAAGGACTTTCTTACTATCCAGTTGGAAAAAATGGTTTTGTTGATGTTAGAGATGTCTCAAAATCAATCATTCAGTTAACCAAAAGCAATATTAGTGCTGAAAAATATATAATTGTTGCAGAAAACAGTTCATACGAAAAAATATTTAAAGCTATTGCCTCTTCATTTAAAATACCAATACCTAACAAAAAGGCAACCCCATTTTTATTGGAAATTGCTTGGAGATACGAAGGTTTAAAAAAACTATTTTCATCAAGAAAGCCATCCATAACAAAAGAAACAGCAAGAACATCTTCGATGGAAAATATTTATAAAAATAATAAAATAATAAATGAACTAAACTATGAGTTTAATAGTATTGAAGAGGCTATTAAAAATGCAATAGGCTATTTTAAAAACTAAGTGCATCAACTACTTTTTCTGTAGTTTCTTTACTTATTTCAAGGTGAGTTACTATTCTGACTCTGCCCTTCCCAAATGGAATTATTCTAATATTTTTTTGTTTCAATAGCTCGACAAAATCACTGTTGTTTTTATCTTCATTTAAGTAGCCTACTACTATATTTGTTTCTACAGGGAGAACGCTATTAATCCAAGTACATTTCTGCAAGGCTTGACCAATCATTTTAGCATGTAAATGATCGTTTTTTAGTCTCTCAATATTATTTTCTAAAGCAAAAATACCAGCAGCAGCAACAAGTCCAACCTGTCTCATCCCTCCACCAAACACCTTTCTCACTCGTCTAGCTTTTTTGATGAAATTTTTATTACCAATTAATACTGAACCAAGAGGAGCTCCCAAGCCTTTTGAAAGGCAAATTGAAATGGAATTAAAAACATCACCATATTCGAGCATGTTTTCATTGTTCTTGATTATTGCATTAAAAATTCTAGCTCCGTCCAAATGAAGAGGTAAATCATTTTTTTTACATATTTCAGCTATTTCTTTCATTTCTTTCATTGAATAACAAACACCTCCTCCTCTGTTGCTAGTGTTCTCTAATGAAACCAACTTAGAAACAGGATAATGAACATCATCTGGATTAATGTTTTCAACAACATCTTGGCTTGTGATTAAACCACTTTCTCCATCAATTAATCTCACAGAAGCACCAGAATTTTTAGCAATTCCACCTCCTTCATAGTTGTAAATATGTGACTCTCTGCTGCAAATAACCTCATCACCAGGGTTAAGATGAATATTTAATGCAATTTGATTGGTCATAGTACCTGAAGGACAAAACAAACCAGCATCCATACCAAACATTTTAGACAATCTATTTTCCAAATCAGTAACTGTAGGATCTTCTTCAAAGACATCATCACCAAGTTTTGCTTTTAACATAGCTTGCTTCATTTTGTCCGTAGGCTTAGTTACAGTATCACTTCTTAGATCAATCATTTTATTAGTTTATTTATCAGAATCCTCTAAATTTATAGAATGAATCGATATACTACAACTCTGTTATTAATTTTAATAGCTAATCTTTCCATTTTAGGTCAAAATAAATACTGGGTTTTTTTAAATGACAAGCAAATCAATGACTATGACTATCATTCATATCTAGATGAAAAAGCAATTGAACGTAGGGTTAAAATAAATTACTCTTTAAGTGATTTCACAGATTTACCAGTAAATAATGAATATGTAAAAGACCTTGACCAATACGTTTTAGAAATTACAGGGAAATCTAGATGGTTCAATGCCATTGCATGTTTTATTGATGACAATCAATTATCAACAATCAATGACTTGCCATATGTGAAAGAAATTCAAAAAATGCACTATCAACAAGTTTTAACAACTTATGATTCAATTTCTACAGGTGAAAAAAACTTATTAAAGGGGCAGTTAGAATCTTTAGAAGGGGACTTATTTAGATCAAAAAATATTACTGGGAAAGGAGTTAGAATATGTGTAATTGACGGAGGGTTTAAAAAGGCAGACGTTTCAATAGCTCTTGAACACCTATATAAAAACAATCAGATCATTAAAACATGGAATTTCAATAACAATAGCCCCAATGTTTATACCAGCATTAGTCACGGAACAACTGTTTTAAGTTGTATAGCTGGATTACACAACAACCAACCAATGGGTTTAGCACAAGATGCTGAATTTTTATTAGCAAAAACTGAAAAAATAATGGTTGAAAACAAAAGTGAAGAAGAAGATTGGTTAATGGCCGTGGAATGGGCAGACGCAAATGGAGCAGATATTATAAACAGTTCACTAGGATACACATCAGACGAATACTTTAAAGAACAAATGGATGGAAAAACATCAATTATTTCAAGAGCAGCAAATCTAGCAGCAAAAAAAGGGATTTTAGTTTTAATTTCTGCTGGTAATTCTGGTAATAGCAAATGGAAGTATATAGGAACACCTGCTGATGCTGACAGTGTTTTTACAGTTGGAGCTCTTAACCCATGGACAGGAATTCACACAGCGTTTAGTTCTTATGGCCCTACTTCAGACAAAAGATTAAAACCCAACGCGGTAGCATATGGGCATGTAATGGGTTACAATTTTAAAAATGGCATTCATGAGACTCAAGGAACCTCATTTTCTTGCCCAATATTAGCTGGGTTTGCAGCATGTGTAATGCAACAATACCCCAAAATGACAAATATGGAAGTTTTTGAATCACTTGAAAAAAGCAGTCATTTATACCCTTATTTTGATTATGCTCATGGATATGGGCTTCCAAAAGCAAGTTATTTTTTAACTGACGGATTTTTTACAGCATTGTACAATTCTACTTTTGAAGTGATTGAAGATGAAAATACCATTTCAATCAAAATCAAAGATGAATATTTTAGTCCAACGCATCATTTTTCAAGAAAAACTCATGAAAATTCATTAAGACATACTTTTAAAAATTTCCACATCAATAACAGCTCTTATTCATCAAGACTAACCAATGTAATAGACCGTTCTGGTGAATTGTTTTATTTTCATGTTGAAAATATTGATGGATACTTAGACCAATACGAAGTTTTAGCTGTTAATAAAAAAGAAATATTGAGTGTTTCTAAAAACGATTTCAAAAACAAAACTATAAGGTTTTATTACAAAAATTATTTATATGAAAAGCAACTATAAATTTCTTACAATTTTCACGCTTTTGGTTTGTTATTATACAAACAATGCACAAGAAATTTTGCTTTTTGAGAATACTCCTATAAGCTTTGAAGAAATTGATGAAGATTTTGGTCCTAACAGAAAGAAATTTAACTTTTTATCAATAGGGTTTGGAACACCCTTACCCTTAAAAATTGGGTCAGAAGAAAACCTACCCACACAATTTGGTGTTTATTTCATGTTTAATAAAAACTATAAATTAAAAATTAATAACCTGTTGGCCTTATATTCAAATTTGGGCTACTCTTCATCTCGGTACTACTTAAATGAAAACAATAGGTTCGTAATGCCCATTCAATCTCTAGATGCTGAAAAAATAAGTTATTTAATAAGAAATTTAAAATCGAATTTGGGCTTACAAATAAATATGAAAAGAAAAAGAGGCAATCAATTTGGTAAATATATTAATCTAGGCATTTATGGAAATTGGATATTTCATCACAAACTTAAATATGAATACCCTAATTCCAATCTTAAAATCCACAAAAACAATTTAAGTTATTTGGAGAAATTTAATTTCGGATTATCGGCAAAATTGGGCATTAAAAAGAATGCAATTTTTATAAAATATAGACTTTCTGACATGTTCAAATCAAATCAAACTGATCTATTAGAAATACCTAGAATTTTAGCAGGACTTGAACTGGATATTTTTTCAAAAAATTACAGATAATTAGTGCATTATTTTAAAAATCATTTCTTTTAAAATCTCATCATCTTTAACTGAGCTATTATTGACTCCTTTGCTCATAAGGTCGTAGTGTCTTAAGTAACTAAATATTTTAGCTAATTTACCTTTAGAATAAAATCTAGAAGCCTGTTCATATTGTTTCAAAAAATATGGGTTCACGCCAATTTTTCCAGCTAATTGAGCATTACTCAATTGATTAACATAAAAATGATATTTCATCAATTTAGTGAAAAAGGAATATAAGTTACCAAGAGTCAAAACCAATGGATAATTTTTAGGGTTGTTTGCAAAATGTTTTGCAATGAAATTTGCTTTCTGAATATTCTTTGCAGCAATTGCATTTTGCAATTCAAAAAGATTAAAATCTTTTGAAAACCCTACATGCTTTTGTATAATATCAACATCAATTGTTTGATTTTCATCAACAAGTAGTTTTAATTTTTGGAGTGTTGAATCTATTGATGATAAATCACTACCAAGAAATTCACTTATCAGAATTGAAGCTTTTTGATCCATCTTAAGTTGATACTTTTTTGCACAACCCATGACCCAATCAGGAATCTGGTAATCTTTAACTGCTTCTAAATCAACAATGAAATTATTTTTAGCCAGAAGTTTACCAATTGCTTTACGCTTGTCAAGCTTTTTATTTTTAAAATTAAAAACTAAAACAGTGGTTGGGACCGGGTCTTTAAAATAACTCTCGAAACTATCTATATACCTATTTAAATGCTGAGCCTCCTTGACTATAATTAACTGATACGAAGACATCAATGGATATCGTTTAGCAGCATCAATGATTTGATCTGCTGAACTATCTTTACCGTAAAATATAGTTTGATTGAAATCCCTTTCCGATTCATCTAAAACCTTCTCTATTAATAGAGAAGTTATTTCATCAATATAGTGAGCATTGTCACCTTGCAAAAAATAAACAGGAAGATACTGAGTACTATTTATAGACTGTATTACTTCGTTATATTTCAAAACATTAACTTTAACATCATAAATAATTCAATTGAATCCAAAAGAAAAATATACACTAAAATCTAAAGTAATCAATTCTAAAGAATACTTATTTGATGAGCTTAGAAAAAAATGGGTTTTGACAACTCCTGAAGAAAAAGTTCGACAATTTTTCTGGAAATTTTTACACTTTGAAAAAAATTATCCAAAAAGTTTAATTGCAATTGAAAAAAAAATAATTGTTAACCAGCTTACAAAGAGAATAGACATTTTAATATATGACAAAAAAGGAAAGCCTAACATTATTGTTGAATGTAAATCACCAGATGTTAAAATTTCTGAAAACACAATGCATCAAATTTTGAATTACCAATCTAGTTTGCAGGCAAAACTACTAGTTATGACAAACGGTATTGAAACCTACTGCCTTAATATTGACTACAAACTAAACCAAAGCAATTATTTAAATACGATTCCTGATTATTCTTAATTTTTTGTAAATTCATTTCAATGAAAAAATTCTTTTTACTCATAGTTTTATTTATTGGAGCCATCACTATGCTTTCTCAATCCACGTTTCCAATTGAAAAGTCTAGTTTTAACAGTGAGTTTAAAAATTTATTCTCAAAAACTAATGTTGGTTTTTTTGTAAAAGGAAAAAGGAACGATGTTCAATCGCTTTGTGAATCATACAGAGGAAAATACATAAGCTCCATAAAAGGTTGGCACTACATTAGAATCTCTCCCTCAAATATTATTGACTTTACAAATGAAAAACAAATAACTCAACATTATATTCCACTGGAAATTGGCGAGCCGCATAATGACACAATGCGAGTCAACAATCGAATCAATGATGTACACAATGGCTCATCACCTTTATCATCTCCATACACTGGAAATGGTGTAGTTATTGGATTTATTGATACAGGTATTGATTTCAATAATGCAGATTTTAAGAATGCTGATGGTTCAACCAGAATAATATCTTTATGGGACCAAACTATTACAGGAACTTCTACTAAATTTGGTTATGGTACAGATTGGGACAGTACAGAGATTAATGCTGGGTTACCTAGCGCTCATAATGATCAATACGGTCATGGGACAACGGTAGCCGGAGCAGGTGCAGGAAACGGCTTAGCAAACGGCAGAAACAAAGGTGTCGCATTTAATTCTGATATTATTATAGTTGAAGTTGATTTTGGAACCAATTTCTTATCCAATGTACAAGATGCCACAGAATATATTTACAGAATTGCAGATTCTTTAGGAAAGCCATGTGTTATTAATGCAAGTGCTGGAACATATTTTGGATCTCACGATGGACTAGACCCAAATGCTTTATATATTGACAGCTTAATAAATGCATCACCAGGTCATTTATTTGTTTGTTCTGCAGGAAATAAAGGGGGAAATAGTTTTCACCTGCAACATAACTCAACTACAAATGACACTTTATTTACACTTTTCAAACACAACCCCAGCTTGAATTATGCTCCCTACGGGTGTGTACCTTATTGCTATGGCTCAAATTCTGTTCATCTAAAAGGATATGCTGATGTTACTAGCTTCAACTCTGTTGAAATTGCCATGAGTGCCTATTCAGGAAGTCACAAATCTGGCACCTCAAGTTATTTTACACTCGCTGATTATTTAGCTGGTAACCTATATACAGATAATTACGGAGCCTATGTAGATTCTATTGTAAATAACAACAATGAAAGAATTGGTTTGCAATTTGTATTTGCATCATTATTGTACGGTTCAGTTTATGAGTTTGAAATTATAGTAAGTCCTGATTCTGTAACAAATTACATGTGGGGGCTCAACACAACAGGAAATGGCAAATGTGACATTTGGTCTGATGCTGTTACTTATAACAAATCTGACATGGTTAAGTCATCAGACAGTGATTTCCCATTTATTTCAAAGCCAGTAAATTATGCTGATCCTGATACTTTACAAAACATGTGTAGCTCGTTTCAATGTTCTCCCAATGTAATAACTGTAGCTAATTACAATAACGAAAGTGGATACATAAACAACGAAGGAAATTGGGTTAACTTAGGAGGGAATAGAGGAGAAATTGCATTATCTTCTGGAACAGGACCAACAAGAAATGGAGGATTAAAACCTGATTTAGCTGCTTCAGGCCAAGCTACTGTCAGCTCCTACCCTAGCTATCTTTTATCTTTTTTTACTGATGCTCAACTTGGACAAGGTGGGCTCCATTACAAAAATGGAGGCACATCTATGGCAAGTCCTGTAGTAGCTGGAGTTGCAGCACTTTATCTTGAAAAATGCAATCTTGCTACAAATGACAAATTCAAAGCAGATTTAATTAATTCTGTTTACACAGATTCATGGGTTGGATCAACTCCGAATTATTCATTTGGTTACGGAAAACTTGATGGTTTTGCAACACTTGTAAATTCAGTTTCAAATGACACCACAACTATTAACGCTTGTAATAACTTTTCTTGGAAATCAAAAACATATGACACAACAGGGATATATTTTGACACTACTTCAAATTCTTTTGGGTGTGATAGTATATCTGTTTTAGACCTCACCATTAATTTATCTTTTGATGATACAATACAAACAACAACATGCAGTTCATACACATGGGATAATTCAACCTACACATCAAGTGGATTTTATACGAACACCTATTCTTCAACAACAGGATGTGACAGTATTGTAACACTTGACCTAACAATAAACAACTCTATATCATCCAATGATCAACAACAATCCTGTAGCTCTTTTACGTGGACTAACGGAATAACTTACACATCAAGTAATAATATTGCTACTCAAACATTAACAAGTGCTGGGGGCTGCGATAGCGTCATTACATTAGACTTAACTATTTTCACTAACGACAGTGTTGTCGATACTCAGCAAGCATGTGGAGGTTTAACTTGGCTCGATGGAATAACCTATTCCACTAATAATAATAGTGCGACACATACATTAATAAACATCAATGGCTGCGACAGTATTATCACACTAAATTTAACCGTTAATTCTTCTAGCAATGATACGTTAATTACTAGTTCTTGTGACTCTTACTTATGGAACGGAATTTCCTATTCAAGCACTGGAAACTACACAGATACTTTAGTTAACATTTACGGATGTGATAGTATTTCCACCTTAATTCTTTCTTTAAGTAACTCTTATGCTGACACATTAACCATCACCTCTTGTGATTCTTACAATTGGAATGGACAAGACTATTTTTCTTCAGGTTTTTACACTGATTCACTCAGTACTTCTAACGGATGTGACAGTATTTTAAATCTTGACTTGACCATTAACAACAGCTTTAGTGACACTGCTTATGTTGCTGAGTGTGATTCCTATTTCTGGAACAACAACACATACACTGCAAGTGGTTTTTACTCTAGTGCAGCAACAACTAATCTTGGGTGTGACAGTACTCACTATCTTAACTTAACCATTAATAGCAGTAAAAACGACACCATTAAAACTAGTGCATGCGATACATTATTTTGGAATTCTAATTCATACACAACCAATGGTTTTTATACTGGTAATTTCTTAACAGTCAATGGGTGTGACAGCATTGTCACCATCGACTTACAAATCAACAGCAATGAAGGTACTCCGCTTGAGTTTAAATTAATTTTAGACGATTATTGCATGGAAACCTATTGGACAGTTAAGGACAGTGACGACTCAACATGGTACAACGTTGGACCTTATGATTGTAATCCTAATGGTGGTGGAACTCAAGCAAACGACACAGTAATTACGGATGTCTATCTTCCTGAAAATGATTGTTACACGCTAACTTTACACGACTATTACAATGACGGAATGAGTGCTTCATCATGGGGAGGTACAGATGGCAGTTGGATTATAACTGAAAAAAATGGGAATGTTATTTCTCAAGGTTCAGGGAACTTTGGTAGCTCCATGGCTGTTGATTTTTATGTGACATCTGCCATACCTTCAGCCATCACAAACAACAGCTTTGACAACTTCATAAATGCCTATCCAAATCCATTCAATGAGAAAACAACTATTGAAATAACTGGTATTAACCCACCATTCATTTTTGACTTGGTTGACATCTCAGGTAGACTAGCCAAATCTTTTAGCATTAACGCCAACTCCTTTGAACTTGTCAATGATAATTTTGAAAGTGGTATTTATTGGTTGATTTTAAAAAACAAACCAAACACCTACCCTATCAAACTTGTTGTTAA
>JBELEU010000075.1:0-2008 GCA_042093455.1 Crocinitomicaceae bacterium
TGAAGAAATATACGATGAAGAAATTATAAATGATGAACTTTTTAAATACGAATGGTTACACCTTCATCATGAAGATTTCACTGGACAATACGGTAAATTTTATAGAAGTTATCGAAATGCTGCCTGGTACATGCAGCAACAAAAAGATGCTGAAGCAAGAGCTAAATCCCTAGGTTTTGATAAAGTATCAGGCTTAAAATTAGGAGTTGCTAAGCGAATAAAAGAATTTACTGCCGGTGGAGGTTTTTTATTCACCATGTGTTCTGGAACAGATTCTTTTGACATATCCCTAGCTGCTGAAGAAACTGATATTTGTGATTATATGTTTGATGGCGACCCTGCTGATCCTTCAGCTCAGTCCAAACTTAATTATGATCAATCACTTGCTTTCAAAGACTTTCAACTAAAACCAAACCCTATGGAGTATGAATTCTCTGATATTGATGGGACTACATTACATAAAATCCCAGAAAGTCAAGACCTTTTTACTTTATTTGAATTTTCAGCAAAATGGGACATTGTTCCTACACTCCTTTGTCAAAATCACACAAGAGTTATCAAAGGCTTTATGGGGCAAACTACTGATTTCTTAGCTTCTAAGATAAAATCAAATGTATTGATTATGGGGGAATGCAAATCTCTTGGGACAGCAAGATATATTCACGGTGAATTCGGAAAAGGACAATGGACATTTTATGGAGGTCATGACCCTGAAGATTACAGACATTATGTCAATGACCCACCTACTGATTTAAATCTTTACCCTAATTCTCCAGGATATAGATTAATTCTCAACAATATATTATTTCCAGCTGCTAAAAAAAAGAAACAAAAAACGTAGCTTACCTAACAAGGGTTATGTGTCCTTGTTTTCTGAAAAAATCACCTTTACCATTTCGAAATTCAATCATATAAAGGTACACTCCTAAAGATGCAACGGTATTGCTATTTAAAATTGTCCCGTTCCAACTTTGTTCATAATCACTGGTTTCAAAAACCAATTGACTCAATCGATTGTATATTTGTACATTGTAGTTGTTAAAATCAATAAGATTGACAACTGGCTTCCATTCATTATTGATTCCTGAAATCACCAATGCATTGGGAACATATACTTTAGGATTTTGACTTATGCAAAGTTCATTCGAAAAACTTGTTGATTTGAAACCATAGGAGTTTTGATTTTCTATAGCTTCAATTTGATAACAAAACTCACCATCAGAAACGGTGCCTATGTAATTAGAAATATTCTCTGAATAATTTAAAGTTGATGAATCAACTGAAATTAATGTTTGAAAATTAACATTCAAATTATTTTTTGATAGTACATCATAATGTTCTACTCCATTTTCCCACTTGGCGTAATTGGACCAACTAAAACTATTTACCAATAATTCGTCAGGAACTTCTTCAAGGTAAATTGACGATCCAATATTTGAGGCAGCAACATCTCTTAGACAAGAGTCAGTAACCGTAATTTTATAGAGATAATTTTGTTGATCAACATTGACTAGTTCATCTATAAATACAATTGGATATGCTGGACTAACATCCTGATCGATTAAGTCAAAACTAATCCCATTGTCATCAGATCTAAATAAATTATAACCCATTACTGAAACCGATTGATCAGCATAATAACGTACTTCAATTAAGTCATCGACAACGCTAACGGAAGATAAATATGAAAACTGAGGAGTTGGGGGTTGTTTTGAATACAGCTCAACAATATTAGAAAATGAAAAAACATTCGTGTTTTCAATGGCCTTAACTAAAAAACTATAATCAAGATCTGCAGTTAACTGGTCATAATAAAAAGTTGTGGCATTAGTAGAGGTCAATAAACTCCAATTGACATTATCTATTGAATAATAGATTTCATATTGTTGAACACCATTAGGCCAGTTGATGTATTCATTCCAGTTTAGCTCAACACTCAATTCACAAACATTGTAATCTTTTGTCAGCACCATGTTTTGATGTGCTAATCCAACAGAACTTGTATTGG
>JBELEU010000075.1:2018-9110 GCA_042093455.1 Crocinitomicaceae bacterium
GCAAGCAACTATCCATAGCAGCAACAGCATATTGTACAACATTATAATTGTAAGTAATTGAATTGGTATCAATGTACAAAACTGAATTAGCCCCATACACAGTATCTAAAATAGACCACACTCCAGCACTAAATTGCTGAATTATATATGCATAGGTGTCTTCACTTCCTGAAGCTATCCAATTCACAAGCATATTTCCAGAAGATGAATCAACACTAACTGAAGATAATATAGGTTGAGAGGGTGGCAATTGATCTTGAAACTGATCACCCTCTACATTAGAAACATGGCTACAACTTCCTGCAATATTTAAACTAACTCTGTAATTTACAAAGTCATCGCAAATTGTAATGGTATCAATATAATTTAAATTGATAAAATTAACTGTATCAATAATTGTCCATAAGCTTGATGGATATTTCCTTTCAATAATATAGCTTGAATTACTAGGGACAGAAGCAACAGGTAATGGATGGTTCCACTGTAAAACAGCCGTTCCATTACTTGGGTTATTCACATTTAAATGAATGGTCTCAAGAGTGTCTGAATATTCAATATGTGCCCCTCCACATCCAGAAATTGTAAGCACGTAATAACTCAATGATTGAGAATTTGCATTTGCACCAACATGAACAAATGAATTAGCATTGATGTTATTTTCTGAACCTATCAAAGAGTAATTGCCAGTTCCATCAGAATAATAAAATTGATATTCCTGAAATGAATTCATAGTATCTAAAGATGGATTCCAATTGAGTTGAACATCGCCATTATCGTCAACTTGCAAACAACTAATTAAAGGAGATAATACTGGATCAACATTTTTAACCTCAACAGAGAAACTTTCATTTGCATATTTAGGAATAGAACAGTAATTATCCTTGGTTGAAACATGAAAATAATACAACTTAGAATCATTAATACAAAATTGAGATACATGATCACAAGAAGTAACCCAAGAGAAATCAATTGTGGAAGACCCACTTGATAAAAAAGGGTTATTAGAATTTGTTTGGGGACACGGCAATTGCGAACACCCACCAATTGTATTATCAACTGAACTTAAAAAGCTACCTTGGACATAAGTTTCTAACTCTTGGTTAGTACCATCTTGCAATAAATCATTGTCATTTAGAAGCACAGAAATATGAACCGTGTCCCCAGCATAAACAGACACATTATTGTTACTCAATGAAATAGATGGAGCATTATTAGATCCCGCACAATTAGCAATTTGTACAATAGATTCACTATTGATTTCTGCAATTTTAATTCCACACCTAAATGATTCTATTTTAACCTTCATCAAAAATTGACCAAGTGTATGAATTTCAAATATTAACTCTCCATTTTCAGAATTAAGTACTGGACCAACATTGTTTGCTTGAATTGTATTTGATGGTAAACATTGATTAACAGAATAGCCGCTATTCCAAGAAACATTTGATGGTTGTGTCCCTGGCTGAAATGATGTAGATATATTATTATTTAAAGGCTCAGAAAAAGAATATACCAATGAATCCCCATTCACATCGTAACCTCCTACAACAATTTCATTTGAACTCCCCACACAAAACAAATGATAAGAATCCATTGCAATTGACGGAGATGAATCGTAACAAGGGTCTGCATTTAAGCCATTGTAAGAATACATAGCTGCATGCAGTGTGATTCCATAACCGGGCTGTAAATTGGTGATTAAATTTGATCTCAATGACTGACTGTAAGTAAATTGATAACCTTGAACTGGTGGGACTCCTGAAATATTGATAGGTAAACTTTGGTATGTGTACTTTTTTAAAGATCCAAAAGATTGATTCGAACAAGTCAAAACATTAGGTCCTCCAACAACTGGATTACAAGTTGGAGACAAATCTGTTTCATTGATTAAGTTAATAGGAATTGAGGCTATAGATGGATGGTTCCAAACTCCTATCTGTTGTTGATTGGGAGCTAATAAACTTGTACTGCATTCAACCGATAGATTAACTTCAAATACATATTGCCCATTTCCTAAGCATGACCAAGACAAATTCCCCCCTATTACATGATTGGCTTTTGATGAGAAAGCCAAACAAAACAACATGAATATCAGCGATATTATCTTATGAATAAGATTCATTAATTACAGAGATAACAGTTATATAATATAAACGTAAAAACAGAACTAATGTTGCTTTTGAAATCATAATGATTAAAAAGTAAACTTGGAGTGAGTCAAGTTTTGTAAAGCTTCATTGTATTCTTTAAGAATTTCTGAAACAATATCTTTTGCCGGTAAAATAGCACTTACTTGTGAGGCCACTTGACCAATTTCAAGTTCCCCGTTTTCCATATCTCCTTCAAACATTCCTTTTTTTGCTCGGCCTCTTCCAAGTGTTGATTTAAGAAGTTCTAAATCTCCTCCAGAATCATATACTTTAATAACTTCATCATAAAATCCATTTTTAATCAACCTAACTGGTGTAACTTCTTTTAATGTCAAGGAGGTTTCACCTTCTTTCAGGTTGGCTACTTTTTCTTTAAAAGAAATATGAGCCGAAGATTCCATAGAGGCAACAAAACGTGTGCCCATCTGAACAGCATCAGCCCCTAAAACCATTGCTGCTAACATACCCATTCCATTTGCTATACCACCTGCAGCAATTAGAGGAATTGAAATGGATTTTGCTACTTCAGGAATTAAACATAGAGTCGTAGTTTCTTCTCTGCCGTTGTGACCTCCAGCTTCAAATCCTTCAGCAACAACAGCATCAACACCTGCAGATTGAGCTTTTAATGCAAACTTTACGCTAGAAACTACATGAACGACAACAATTCCAGCATCTTTTAGTTTTTGAGTCCAAGTTTTTGGATTCCCAGCTGATGTAAATACTATAGGAACCTGATATTTAATAATGGTATCGATATGTTCCTTGATATTTGGATAAAGCAGAGGTAAGTTAACAGCAAATGGACGATCAGTAGCCGATTTACATTTTACAATATGTTGCTCTAAAACATCAGGATACATTGAACCTGATCCAATTATGCCAAGTCCACCTGCATTACTAACAGCACTTGCCAATTCCCACCCACTGCACCAAATCATTCCAGCTTGAATAATTGGATATTTTATTTTAAAAAGGTTACAAATGTTATTTTCTGTTAAAGTAAATAGTTTCATTGGTCAAATTTATTGATTATATTTAATCAAAACTTAACTTATGAAAAATATATACTCTTCTTTTTTAGCAATTGCATTATGTTGTTTTTTCAACTTTTCAATTGGACAGACTTCCAATCCCGCTGTTGACTTTTCAGACGGTAATGATGTTAAATCTGACAGGTCACTTAATGCAGTACAAAAAGGTAACATAATTATTGAACCGTGGTACGGAGGCCCCTTATTTGGAAAAGCACTTTATAACACTTCTGATACTGCTTGGACTAACTTCTCATACACAGGTTTAGGCCCTGCAGGTGCATCAGTTGAATATATGCTAGCAGATAATGTTGGAATGGGAATTGATTTCATTTACAACAGTCATTCATGGAATTATTCTGATGCTTCTGTTGACGCTAGTGGAAATGCTGTTGTTTACGACTATAAATTTCAAATGGCCAGACAACGAATTCATTTAAGGTTCAACTATCACTTTTCTCAAGACGAAAATGTTGACGCTTATTTTGGAGTAGGAGTTGGGACAAATCAAAGAACATTTTCTTTCGATACGAATCAACCAGGATACGAATCAACAGAAGGAGAAGGACAATTACTTCCCGTTTCAATGAGGATTTGTGTTGGTACAAGATATTATTTTAGTCCAAATTTTGGTATAGTTGCTGAAGCTGGAATAGGTGGTGCATTGGTAAGAGCAGGGTTAAGTATTAAAATTTAAGAATTAAAAGTTTTTCTTAAAATTTTGTAGCTATTCATACTTAGGTTAACTTTGTAACTTGAAATTGTATCACTACATATTTTTCGTAATTTTTTTGACTTTAACTACATCAAATAATTACGGACAATTCAACAATGAATTTGGATTTTCTTTTGGTCCTTCAAACTACTTAGGAGAAATAGGTGGAATTGGGCATAAACCATCTAGGGGGTTCATTGGTGATTTAAAACTAAAACAAACATCTTTATCTGGTGGTTTGTTCATGAGAAATAAGCTATCCTCTAACATAGCTATCAATACTAGCATTAACTATACAAGAATAAGTGGTGACGATGCTTACACTGAATCAGGACCAAGGTTTTGGAGGAATTTAAGATTTAGAAATGATATTATTGAAGTTTCTCCAAAATTTGAATTCATTTTTTATAATGTTCCAGATGTTGGGAAAACTGGAAGATATAGAACAAGTTTAAAACTTTATGCTCACTTAGGTGTTACCGCTTTTTACCACAACCCCAAGGGAAGCTTAGACGGATTAAATTGGACAGCCTTAAGAGGTCTTCAAACTGAAGGAGTTAATTACAATAGGATGGGAATTGGTGTTCCCATGGGTGGAGGAATAGTTTTTACCCAAAATCGTTATTTCAGGTTTGGCTTAGTTCTAAATTACACAAAAACATTTACTGATTACTTAGATGATGTGTCATCTGTATATGTTAGTCACCCTTCTGGTAGTCAATCTGCTAGCTACGCCAACCAATCTAAAGGAGTTGCGCCTGAGAACCAAATGGGAAATTTTGCACCTGGAACCATAAGGGGCAATCCGGAAGACAATGACTCTTACCTGAACCTAAGCTTAACTTACAGTAAATATTTCATGGGAAGAAATAAGTTTTATCGTGGAGCAATAAGAAACAAATACAAAAGATTTAACAGTAAAAGCTTCAAAAAGCCCAAGCATAGGGTGACTAGAGCTAAGTTCTAATGAATTGACCTATCTTTCTTATAGGCTTTAGCCAAATGGTAAACCAAAAAGGTTTTAGATCATTTACTTTCCAAGCTAATCTGTCGTTTTTATTTGCTTGCACTCTGTTTTTAACACTTTTATTACTGACCCCACCCATCCTCATTTTTGTAATAATTTCTGGAATATATTTTAGCTTTATTTTACGTTTTGCAATCATTCTCAGCATAAGTTCATAGTCAGCTGAGGAACCTAAATCAAGTTGGTATGTTCCAAATTCATTGTATTTAGATTTTTTAATGAAAAACCCAGGATGAGGAGGCATCCACCCCCATTTGAAAGAATTAGATTTAAATTCACCTGCCTTCCACAACCTTAATCTCTTTTTTAAATTTAATCTATCTACATACTCTATATCTCCATAAACAGCATCTACATTGATTGTAAAAGCATCATTAACCAATGATAAAACTTTATTGTTTTCATATATATCATCAGAATTTAATATGCCTACAACATCACCACTTGACAACTCAATTCCTTTGTTCATAGCGTCATATATACCCTTATCAGGTTCAGAAACAATAGTTTTGATATTGTTTTTGTATTGATCAATTATGTCAAGAGTACCGTCCGTTGAACCTCCATCAATGATTATGTATTCGATGTTTTTATAATCTTGAGAAATAACCGATTTCAAAGTGTCTTCTATTGTTGAGGCACTATTAAATGAAACGGTAATAATTGAGATTTTCATTCTTCTATTGTTCTTTGTTTTTGAAAGACAGCTGGGTTGCCAGTATAGATAGAAAATGCATTTAAATCTTTATTTGCTACTGAATTTACCGTGAGAACCGCATGAGAGGAACAAGTAACTCCAGGGCATACAATTGACTTAGCTCCAATCCAAACACCATTTTCCAAAACAATATCACCAATCATTAAATCAAAGGAAGATTTTTTAAAATTGTGATTCCCAGTTAGTAACATTGCACCTTGTGAAATACAAACATGATCTTGAATAGTTACATTACTTAAATTGTCAACCCACACATCTTCTCCAATCCATACATAATTTCCAACTGAAAGCTTCCATGGATATTTGAAACTTACTCCAGATTTAATAACTACACCTTTACCAACTTTAGCACCAAATATTTTTAATAAAAAAACCTTAAAAGGGCTAATAACAAACCAATGATTTTTAAAGAATAATACATTAGTAAAATACCAAAGTATTCTTTTAAAGTAAGAACCAGGGTTATACCAATCGTTATTAAAAGTATCTAGTTTTGTTTTTTGTGTCATAAATAATTACACAGTTAATAGTTCAATATAAAGTTCTTTATAATGAATTGGATTCATATAAGTATCATAAAATGATTTTGCACCATTACAATACAAAATATATTCATTATGATTCATTTTAGAAAACTTATTCAATTGATCAATAAAGATATTCTTTTCCAATGGCATGTCAGCACCTGCTCTGTGAGTTTCCAAATCTTTCCATGGTGTATGTTCAGAAATTAACACCGGCTTATAAGCCCCCAACGCTTCTACAATACTATGTCCATAGTTCTCATTTAAAGATGAGCTTATAAAAACATCTGAGTCATTTAAAATAGTTTCCGTTTCTTGGGGGTTTAATGCCCCTGAAAAATTAATTTCTACATTATCAGGCAGCTTCTTAATTAACTTTAAGCAATCCTGATAATAATCCATATCCTCAATAGGACCAACAATAGTATATTTACATTTAAAATGTATTTCTTTTAATAATTTTAAAACAAAGTGAATATTTTTTATTGGAAGCACTCTGCAAATTGTAACAAGATCCAATTGATTTTTAAATTTCTTATGTGAGGGTGATTCTTGTTTACTTAATCGAGGAATATTTGGGATAATAATTTTATTAGTTGGTGACTTAATATTAATTTCAAGTTCATTTAGTTCATTCTCTGAATTTAAATGCCAAACAACATTTTCATACTGTTTAAACAAGTTCATTGTAAATAAAAATATTTTCTTTTTTAAAGACTTTATTTTCAGCGAATTAGACCCAAGCATGCCCCTAGTGGCATTTATAAATTTAACCTCTTTATTCTTTAAATAAATTAAAGGTTTAATAGAAAAGTCATAGGAAAAAATACCATTTATGTAAACGGAACAAGGATTAACATCATTAAATAGCTTATTATAATGCTGCCTATTTCTCATTGATTTACTTAAATACACAATAGAATA
>JBELEU010000076.1:0-9103 GCA_042093455.1 Crocinitomicaceae bacterium
GTGAAAGATTACACGTAAAATATTCAAGATTATTTTCTAGATCTTTTACCATTGTTTCATCTGATTTATTTAATGTAAGTCAATCTATTCTAATAGAAAATGAAAATCATGAAGAGTTGTTTGGTTTCTATAAACTAAAAATCATGAATCATCCTCTTTATGTACACAACAACAATGCGTTGTTTAATCTTAAATTAAATGAGAGTAATGAGTATTTTTTTCATTTTCATTTCAATGTTTTGTCTATGAAACATGTATTAATTATGAATGATTTTATTAATAATTTAAAGAAGTAAATATCATTTTGAATGGAATGATTAACTTTATTCTATTACTATCTTTGTTGTATGTCAGGAAACAGTATTGGTCAAGTTTTTAAGTTAACCACATTCGGAGAATCTCACGGACCATTTATTGGAGGTGTTATTGACGGGTGCCCTTCTGGTTTAAAAATTGATTTTGAAGCTATTCAAGATGATCTTGATAGAAGAAAACCAGGACAAAGTAAAGTTACTACAGCAAGAAAAGAATCTGATGTTGTTGAATTTGTTTCTGGTATCTACAATGGTCAAACAACAGGAACTCCTATTGGTTTTTTCATTAAAAATAAAGATGCAAAAAGTAAAGATTACGGAGATTTAGAACATGTCTTCAGACCTTCACATGCAGATTATACTTATCATCAGAAATACGGTAATAGAGATCACAGAGGAGGTGGAAGGTCATCGGCAAGAGAAACAGCCAATAGAGTTGTTGCAGGTGCACTGGCGAAACAAGTTCTTAATCACTATGAAATTGATATTCTTGCTTATGTATGTTCGGTTGGAGATGTTGATTTGAGTATAAATATTAATAAATCAAATGAAACCCTCAGACTAATTTCTGAATCAAACATAGTCAGGTGTCCAGATGATAATGTAGCTACCCAAATGATTTCATTTATTGAATCCATAAAAAAAAATGGAGATTCAGTTGGTGGTCAAATTTTTTGCAATATTTCAGGTGCTCCAGCAGGTTTAGGAGCACCCGTTTACGACAGGTTACATGCAGATTTAGGAAAAGCAATGTTGTCTATCAATGCCGTTAAAGGCTTTGAATATGGATCTGGATTTGAGGGTACAAAAATGTTAGGTTCACAACACAACGATGAATTTGTTGCCGAAAAAGATAGTCTACATACCAAATCAAACTATTCTGGTGGAATTCAAGGAGGTATTTCAAATGGTGAGGATATTTATTTTAAAGTTGCATTTAAGCCTGTTGCTACTATACTTTCAACACAAAACACCGTTAATGAAGATGGTGATAATGTTGTTTTAAAAGCTAAAGGAAGACATGATCCTTGTGTTGTTCCAAGAGCAGTACCAATTGTTGAAGCCATGGCTGCGCTTGTTATTGTAGATCATTTATTATTGAATAGAACAGTTAAATTATGAAATCAAAAAGTAAAAAATTAGCACTTCATTGGCAGGTTATTATAGGGCTTGTTTTAGGTGCTGTGTATGCATGGTTTGCTGTAGCTAATGGTTGGATTACTTTCACAATGGATTACATAAATCCCTTTGGTAATATTTTTATCAATCTGTTAAAAATGATAGCCGTTCCTTTGGTTTTGTTTTCTATAATTTCTGGTATTATATCACTTAAAGATATTACTCAACTGGGTAGAATGGGCATTAAGACACTTGGATTATACCTAATAACAACATTGTTTGCAGTTTCTCTTGGATTGGTATATGTGAACCTTGTAAAACCTGGAGAAAACCAGTCAGTTGATATAAGAACTGAAAAAAGAATTGAATATGAGATTTGGCTTTCTGAAAATCCACAAGTAGAAAGGGTAGATGATATTGATTTTTTATCAAACCCAGATTTAGCTGATAAAATTGCTCAAGTCAGAGCTCGTCTCAAAGGTGAAGAAATGACAGGTTGGGTTGCCGACAAAGTTGAAAAAAGGTCAAAAGAAAAAAACAAAGGTCCTTTAAGTGCTTTGGAAGATGTTTTTTCATCGAATATATTTAGATCACTTACTGATAGCAAAATGCTACAGATAATTTTCTTTGGTATATTGTTTGGTGCAGTATTGTCAATGATATCAAAAGAAAAGGCAAAACCTGTAATGGACTTAGTTGAAGGTCTTAATGAAGTCTTTGTGAAAATGGTAATGGTTATCATGAAAGCGATGCCATTTTTTGTTTTTGCTTTAATGGCTGGTCAAATAGTAAAAGCTGCAGGAAGTGATCCTGAAAAATTTGCAGAACTAATGAAGTTTTATCTTTGGTATGGTTCAGTTGTTGTTGTAGGTCTCTTAACCATGGCTTTTGTAGTTTATCCTCTAATCGTTAAGTTATTTACTGGTCTTGGCTATGGTAAGTTTTTAAGAAGTGTCAAAGATGCTCAAATTACTGCTTTTAGTACGAGTTCATCTGTAGCAACTCTTCCAGTTACTATGAATTGTTTAGAAAATAACTTAAAAGTATCTAAATCAACAACAAGTTTTGTACTACCCATTGGAGCAACTGTTAATATGGATGGAACAAGTTTATATCAAGGTATAGCAGTTGTAGCTTTGGCGCAATTTCATATGGTTGACTTAAGTATTGCTCAACAGTTGATAATAGTTGGTACAGCAACAGTAGCTTCTATTGGTGCTGCTGCCATTCCAAGTGCAGGGCTTATATTGATGATGGTTGTTTTAGAGTCTGTAGGCTTAAACCCTCTTTGGATTGCTATTATTTTTCCAATTGATAGAATACTAGATATGTGTAGAACAGTTGTAAATGTTACTGGCGATGCTTCTGTAGCTACAATAGTTGCCTCAACTGAAGATGGTTTCCATAAAAGTTCTGTTCAAGAAAACAAAAGAGAATGAGTAAAGTACTGCTAATTATATTTTTTTTTTCAATTAATTGGTCTTTTTTTTCTCAAGAGGAAGAAGTGTGTCAAATAGAGGTTTCATCAGGTGTGAAAAAATTATTTGACAAAGGTAAAAACTATAAAAAATACGATTATTCACACCGGGTTAAGTATTTTAAAGATGCCTTGGAAATTGATGAAGAATGTCTCCCTTGTATTTGGGAACTAGGTAAAATGTCGTTCAGAAGAAGATACGCAAAAGGAGAAAATTTAGATTTTCCAAAAAGATATTTTTTAAAGTTAGAAGACTTGTGCCCTTCATATCATGTAGATCTTTATTATTATTTAAGTTTGATTTACTATACTGAAAAAGAGGACTGTGATGCCGTGACTTATTTTCAAAAGTTTTTAGACTTTCCAACCGAAAATTCAAAAAAGCTTTCGATTAACTACAAAGACCAGCGTGCTTCTGTAGAGCAATCGATGGTTATGTCTCAATTTTATTGTGATTTTTATTCAAATCCAGTCCAATTTACACCTTATTTATTGAAAGAGATATCAAAATCAGATAAAAATGAAGTGCTTCCAACTATATCTCCAGATAATGAACAGATTTATTACACTCGTGAGTACCAACCTCAAATCAAAGGGGATTTAGTAAGCAAAGTTGTTCAAGAGTTTACGGTTAGCGAGCGCAGCGATGTAGATAGTCCTTTTGAAAAGGGGTTGGTTTTGGGCTCACCTTTCAACGAAGGAGCTAAGTATGGTGGTGCTACTTTGTCAATTAACAATAAGGAACTTTATATATGTGCTTGTTTGCCTAATGGTGGATATTTTAATTGTGATATTTACCGCTCAACATATCAAATAATAGATAAGAGTACAAAGTTTGATACGATTGAGTTTAAATGGACTCCTCTAGAGAATTTAGGTCCAAATATTAACGGTTTACAAAGTTGGGAAGCCCAACCTTCTCTTTCAGCTGATGGTAATTTATTATATTTTGCTTCTGCAAGGCCTGGCGGTTATGGTAAAATTGATATTTATTATTCTGAGCGAAATGAAAATAATAAATGGGGACCTGCAAAAAACATTGGTACTCCAATAAACACCTCCGAAAGTGATAAATCACCATTTATTCATCCCGATGGAAGAACATTGTATTTTGTTTCTGAATCTTCTGACAATAGGTGGGGTGCTGGTGATTTTGATATTTTTTTCACAAAGAAAAATATAAATAATGGAAAATGGTCTGAACCTGAAAATATTGGTTATCCTGTCAACAGTGAAGGTGCAGAAGAGGCATTGATAGTAAGTACAGACGGAAGGTTTGGATATTTTTCATCTCAAAGAGAAGGTGGAGCAGGAGGAAAGGATATTTATTATTTTAACATTCCGGAAAAGGCAAAGCCAGACAAGGTGTTGTTGGTAAAAGGTACAAGTAATGCTACAGATCATCAGCAAAAAAGCAAAACTAAATTAGTTGTGCGAGATTCAACAGGAAAAGCTGTTGAACAAGCTATTTCGATTGAGGATGATGGAAATTTTATTGCAATAGCAAATGTTGAAGAAGTTAAAGGGGATGTTCTTTTGGAGTTGCAAACAGAAGGAGCTGCATTTGAATCCATTTATGTAAATCAGGAAGATGTTGAATCATCGTTTGTAAAAAACAAAGTAATAGAGATTAATCCAATTGTTTCGGGAGCTTCCTATACTATTGATGATATATTATTTGAAACAAATTCTTCTAAAATAATTGAATCTTCAAAATTGGTTATAAATGGATTTGCCAATTGGTTAAAAGAAAATAAGTCTGTTAAAGTGGAAATTCAAGGCCATACAGATGATGTTGGTGCAGACGAGGCCAATATGGCATTGTCTATGGATAGAGCATTTTCGGTTATGGAATATCTTTTACAACTTTCTATTGATCCAGAACGTTTATCATTTAAGGGTTATGGAGAAACTAGTCCTAAATTTAGTAACGATAGTTCTGAAAATAGATCTAAGAACAGGAGAACAGATTTTTTAATATTTTAGACGAATAATTAATGAAGTTTATTAAAACCTACATATTATTCTTATTCATTTTTTCTTGCGATACTAAGTCCACTAAAGTTGATTTGTTGTCAATGATAAGAGAGGGCAATTCTTTTTATATGGCTGGTGACTTTGATAATGCACTAAGTTTATACAATAAGGTTTATAATTTGGATCCTAAAAATGCGATTGCTATCAATAATATTGGTGAAGTATACGAAGCTAAAAATCAACTAGATAGTGCTGAAATATATTTTTTAAAAGCAGTTGAAATTGACGGTGACAATGTGTTCACATTGAATAATTTGGCAGAATGTTATGAACTTGAAAATAATTTTGAAAAAGCCATTGAGGTATTTAATGAAGCTATTTTAAAGGATTCTAATCAAGCTATTTTATATGCTAACAGAGGAGAGCTAGAATTGGAAATGCATAGATATGACAACGCTCTTAATGATTTTAATAAGGCTATTGATGTAGATCCTTTTGATGCATTGGCATATAACAATAGAGCTGAACTCAGAGAGATTTTAGGAGAGTATAAACTGGCAATTGCAGATTTAGATGTAGCTGTGAAGTTAGATTCTAACTACGCCTCAGCATATTTAAATAGAGGTTTTTTACAAAAGATTCTTGGTAAAGATACTTTGGCATTAGCAGATTATGACAAAGCAATTGAAATTGATGCTTTTCAAGGTGTTTTTTATATTGATAGGGGAATTTTGAAATTAGAGATGGGTGATGTGATCGGAGCTTGTGACGATTGGATAAGTGCTCAAGAAATGCAATTTGATGTTTCTGCTTTTCAATTTCTTTTAGATAAGTATTGTAAGGATTAACTCTTTGTTGTTAAAACTTACTTTTCCTCTTTTTCTTTATTATATTTATTTCTCACAATAATAGGAATTTATGTTTTTAGAAAATACAGTAAATCACAAAGAGCAACTTGGATGGATTGAAGTAATTTGTGGTTCAATGTTTTCTGGTAAGACCGAAGAGCTAATTAGAAGATTGAAAAGGGCTCAATTTGCAAATCAGAACATTAAAATTTTCAAACCTCAAACTGATGTCAGATATGATGTTAAAAAAGTGGTTTCTCATGATGCTAATGCTATAGATTCATTTCCGGTTTCTTCTCCCTCTGAAATTTTAAAAATGATTGATGATGTTGAAGTGGTAGCCATAGATGAAGCTCAATTTTTTGACGATTCAATTGTTGACATTTGCAATCAATTAGCCAATAGTGGTTTAAGAGTTATTGTTGCTGGATTGGATATGGATTTTAAGGGCAAACCTTTTGGGCCAATGCCTAATTTAATGGCTGTAGCTGAGTTTGTTACAAAAGTACATGCTATTTGTACAAAAACTGGAAATCTAGCTCACTTTAGTCATAGAATTTCTAAAGACGATGAACTTGTTTTGCTTGGTGAACATAAAGAATATGAGCCATTAAGCAGAGGAGCCTATAATAAATTAGTAGACTAATTTTTAATGAAGTTTAGTCAAAAATATAGTTGTACTATTTTTTTCATACTACTTCTTTTATTTTTTAAGGGGTTTTCTCAAAAAAGAGACTCTTTATGGAATGTGTGGGCCGATTCTTCAATTTTACGAGTAGATAGAAATAATGCAATCGATCGATTAGCCTGGAGTTTTATGGAGTCTAATTTAGATAGTGCTTTTACTCTGGGTATTTTGCTTTTCGATAGTGCTAAATTAGTTGAGGATAAAATATGGATGTCAAAAGCCTTAAATATTAAAGGTGCTTCAAAATATTTTAAAGCGAATTACTCTTCAGCTTTACTTGCTTTTCAGCAATCTTTAAAATTACAATTAGAAATTGATAATAAATCAGGTATTGCAAATGCACATAACTTAATTGGTGTAATTAGAAAGGAACAAGAGGACTATGATGATGCTTTAAAGCATTATCAACAATCTTTATCTATCTATAAATCTTTAAATGACTCTTCAGGAATTGCTAAGTTATTTAACAACATTGGTGAAGTATATTATAGATTAGATCAGTATGATAAAGCGTTAGATTATCATCAAAATTGCCTCGCATACAATATTAAATTAAATAGTTCAGAAAATAGTAAGTCCATAGCACTCGCTAATATAGGAAGGGACTTTCTCAAATTAAAAAATTATGAAAAAGCACTTGATGCATTAAATCAGAGTTTAGAAATAAGAATGTCTATTGGAAATGAATATCCCATTTCAAATTCTTTGATAAGAATAGCTGATACTTATTTTGAAATGAAAAATTATGATAAAGCAGAAGAGAATGCAATTAAGTCACTGACTTTTGAAAAACAAGCAGGAGTTGTTGTTGAGTCTATGCATGCTTCCAAATTATTAAGTGATATTTATGAAATTAAAAAATCTCCTAAAAAATCTCTTAGTTATTACAAGGTTTTTATTGAATTAAGAGATAGTGTAAACGATGTTAAACAAAGAGAATTTAATTTTGATTTACAAAACAAATTGGCTTACGATTTACAGGCTAAAACGGATAGCATCATGCACGATGAAGAAATTAGACTTACAGAATCTAATTTAAAATATGAGAAAAACTTAAGGTGGATTTTATCTATTGGTATTTTGCTTGTTATTGCGCTTTTTCTTTTTTTACTAGATAGATCAATAAAAACAAAGAAGCAAAAAGTTATTATTGAAAATCAGCATTTAAAACTTAATAGAACTTACAAAGAGGTGAAAGATTCTATTGATTATGCCAAGAAAATTCAAGATGCGTTAATGATATCTGAAGAAAATAGATTGAAAATATTCCCTGAAAGTTTTGTTTTTTTTAGCCCTAAAGATGTTGTTTCTGGTGATTTTTATTGGTTACACTCAAAGTTGAAAACAAATGAAGTTTACTTTTCTGTTGCAGATTGCACCGGTCATGGTGTGCCTGGAGCTTTTATGAGTATGATAGGCAATTCAGTTCTAAATGAAGTGGTGGTTGAAGAAGGTGTGATTCATACTGATGAAATTTTAAATCACACAAGAGACTTGATTAAAAAAGCTTTCAATGATAACGAAACTGCAAAAGATGGAATGGACATTGCTTTTTGTAAATACAATTCTAAAAACAAAACCATTCAATTTTCAGGTGCTTTTAATCCACTTTATGTTGTTTCAGATGGAGAATTGATAGAATTTAAAGCTAATCCTCAGCCAGTGGGTTATAATGAACCAAATGAGAACCCATTTTCTAAAATTGATGTTAAAGTTAAAAAAGGGGATATGGTTTATGTTTTTTCTGATGGATTTAAAGATCAATTTGGCGGTCCAAAGGAAAAGAAATTCATGACTTCAAGATTTAAGAAACTACTTGTTTTTTCTAGTGAATTAAAATGTGTTGATCAAAAGGATTACATTCTTAAAGAGTTCAATAACTGGAAGGGTGATAATGAACAAATAGATGATGTTTGTATAATGGGCGTTAGAATCACTTAATTAGTATATTTAAATATTAAAATTATTTCAATGAAAAAACAACTAGTATTGACCACTTTAATTCTATTGTCATTTAGCTTATCTGCCCAAAAAATTGAAAAGGTAAGAAAGGTAGAGTCTCAAGATAATGGTGTTCAAATATCAGCTGAGGAGCTAGCAAAAAAAACAAAACATGCCATTAAGCTTATTAAGCTGGGTTATGATAACAAAACTATAATGCTTCAGACAAGCCTAGATAAAAAACAAGTTAAGGCAATCCGAAAAGAAAATTAATTTAAACCATTTTGACAAGTAAAAAGCTTCAAGAAAATCTTGAAATAAAATTCCCATTTTCTTTTACAAAAGAACAGAAAGAAATTGTTGGCTCAGTTTCTGATTTTGCCACTTCAATAAGTACACGAAGTATTTTTTTACTGAAAGGTTATGCAGGTACTGGTAAAACTACTTTAATATCTGCTTTAGTTAAGAGTTTACCATCTGTTAGCAAACGTTCAATATTGCTGGCTCCCACAGGAAGAGCAGCTAAAGTTCTCTCAAAATATTCTAACAAAAAAGCTTCAACTATTCATCGAAAAATATATTGGATACGTTCTAGGAAAAATGGTAATACTTACATTAAAATTAAGGACAACACCCACACTAATACTATTTTTATTGTTGATGAAGCTTCAATGATTCCTGAGGCAAGTGACTCTAGTTTTGGTAACCGTTCATTGTTAGATGATTTGGTACAATATGT
>JBELEU010000077.1:0-8945 GCA_042093455.1 Crocinitomicaceae bacterium
TCCTAACGGACATGCTATTTTAGCAACTGACTCTATTAAGAAGATGCATGCTGAAACACTTAAACAGCGTGCTCACAAAGAGAACAAGCTTAAAGATGAGGCAAATGCTCTAGTAGCTAAACTTATAAAATCAAAAATAATTGTTCCTGCAAAAGTTGGTGAGAATGGTAAAATATTTGGTTCTGTTACAAACATTCAACTTGCTGATGTTTTAAACGACAAAGGGTTTACTGTAGACAGAAAAAACATCAATATTCTAACAACATCTATCAAGACAATAGGCAAATACGAAGCTGAAGTATCTCTTCATAAAGAAGTTACAACAAAAATAGAATTTGAAGTAGCAGAAGGATAATCTTAACACTCTAATATTCAAAAAGCCTTAACAAATATGTTGAGGCTTTTTTTTTGACAAAACCTAAAGTTTAGCAAATACATTTTTTCAGACAATCAAAAAAAAGAATCATCTTTGAAACATGGAGGATATTTTTGAAATGATCGATGTAAAAAGTAAAACTCAGACTAAACTATTTAAAAAAAAGGAAATAATTCAATCTCAAGGTAGCACAGTAAAATCAGCATACTTAATTAAAAAAGGGTTAGTAAGAAGCTTTTTTATTGACGAAAAAGGAAAAGAACACATTTATATGTTTGCCTCCGAAGGTTGGATTATAGCAGATTTAGAATCTCAAGAATTTAACAAACCTTCAGAACTAACCATTGACTGTATTGAAGACTCTGAGGTTATTACACTCTCTATAAACTACTTTAAAAAAGAAAATATTTCTGCTGAAAAACTTAAAAAACATTCCGTTTTAATGGCAAGAAGAATTGCAGTTTTGCAAAGAAGAGTAATAATGCTAATGAGTTACTCTGCCAAACAAAGGTATCTAAGATTTATTGAAACCTACCCAAACCTGCCAAATAGAATTCCTCAAAAAATGATAGCTTCTTACTTAGGAATTACTCCTGAAGCACTAAGTAAGATAAGAAATGAAAAAAAAGGTTTAAAACGCATTTCTTAACATAGATTAAGAAATAATAGATTCTTAATTGTCAAATTTGGCCAAAATAAAAAATTTGAATAAAATAAAACTTTTAATACTATTAACTTTTTCATCTTTATGCATTGTTGGAATCAATGCTCAAACTTTTAATATAAATAACAAAACATCATCTATTGAGTGGATTGGGAAAAAAATTGGAGGTCAACACAACGGAAATATCAAAATCAAGTCTGGATCATTAATTATAAAAGACAATAAAATTGTATCTGGAAATTTCATAATGGATATGAACTCTATTTCATGTACTGACCTTGAAGATGAAACTTACAACAACAAGTTGGTTGGGCACCTAAAATCTGATGATTTTTTTGGTGTAAAAAGTCATCCTGAAAGTTCTTTCACAATTACTAATTCAACTGCATTCAAAAACAACAAATCAGCAGTAAAAGGAAATTTAATAATAAAAGGGATTTCTAAAGAAATCTTATTTTTTGTTGAAAAAAATGGCGACACTTTTAAAGCAACAATTGATATAGATCGTTCAAAACACAATGTAAGATACGGTTCTAACTCATTTTTTGACAATCTTGGAAATGCTGCAATTGACGATGTTTTCAACCTTAATGTCACATTAATAACAAGAAATTAAAGGAAATGGAAAAAGAAAGACAAAATCGACCAAAATGTGGTTGTGGTAACACCTCAAATCCAGATGGATATTGTGATGGTTCACACATGAATAAAAAATAATTTGAATCCTTACTATCATAAAAAAGCCCTAAACAGGGCTTTTTTTCATTTTAAAATATTAATAGTCATTTTTAAGAATAATTAACATTTATTTTAAGAAGTAATAGTATAACTTTAGAAATCAATTGAATAAAATGAAAACACGTCAAGTTCTTATCGTAATAATAACTATTATAATTGGCTTAATCGTTACTCTAGTAAGTAGCATTAGCTACAATGCAGGAGTTAATTTTGGAGAAGCAAATGCAGAAGACATCAGATCTAACAAAATTAAATCTATTGTTTCAAACGAAGCCAAAAAATACACCCCAGCAAAATATTATACAAACGAATTGATTCCAATAAAAATTAAAAGCTCTGGAAGAGTAATTGCAGGAAAAATAATTAGTTTATCAAGTGAAGTTCAAGGCAAATTACAATCTAATATCACTCTCAAAAAGGGAACTAATTTTAAAAAAGGTGAACTTATTTATTCAATACAAAATAAAGATGCAGAATTGATGTTAGCTGCAAGGAAAAGTAATTACTTAAGTAGTTGGGTAAAATGTCTTCCAGATCTTGCAACAGACCATAGAGACGAATACGACAAATGGAATGCTTTTTTTAATGACATAAGTGTCGATCAACCACTACCAAACATTCCTAGTTTCAACACTCCAAAAGAAAAAAACTTTATTATTTCTAGAAATCTTCTTTCTGAATACTTAAACATCAGAAGTGATGAATTTAAACTTTCAAAGTACATGCAATATGCACCTTTTAACGGTTCTATTGTAGACAGCTATTCTGATGATGGTGCAGTAATTAATCCAGGCAGTCCAATCGTAAAAATTTTTAGATCAAATCAACTTGAAATTGAAATTCCTGTTTCAATAAAATTTATGAAAAACATCAAAAAAGGATCCAGAGTATCCTTAAGTAATTCAGAAAGTGAATTTGATGGAATTATTTCTAGAAAAGGTGAATTTGTTAATGCAACTACTCAAAGTATTCCCGTTTATGTTCAACCAACTAATTATGATGAACTCTATTTTGGTATGTACGTTGATGCAGAATTCGAATTTGAAAGTCTGGAGCCTGTTGTTAAAATTCCCAGAGAAGCAATTTTCGGAGACAATCAAATTTATACAATTAACAACGACAGTTTATTAATTTCCAAAACAATAAAAATCAGATCAAAAGAAGAAAAAAGTGTTATTGCTACAAATATTAATGACTCAACACTTATTGCAACTGAAGCCATTATAAATGCAAAAGAAAAAATGAAAATTACTCCTATAATTGAATAAAAAAATGGAGAAACTAATTTCATATTTCATAAAGTTCCCAATATGGGCAAATGCATTAATCATTATAACTGCAATTGCTGGATCATTGAGTTTATTCTTAATGCCACACTCTTTTTTTCCAGAACTTCAACCCAATAGAGTTTATGTAAACGTTTCTTATCCAGGTGCATCACCTAAGGAAATTGAAGAAGGTATTACCACCCGAATTGAAGAATCCTTAAATGGTATTGAAGGGGTGAAGGAAATCACATCAAAATCATCTGAAAACCTATCTAGAGTGACAATCACTAGCTATGAAGGTATTGAAATAGATAATCTATTGCAAGATGTTAAAAATGCTGTTGATGGTATCAGTCAATTTCCTGCAGGTGCTGAAAAACCAAATATTTTTGGTCAGACATCAAGAGGAATGGGCGGCATGAGTAATGTTGTTGGTTTTTACTCATTATCTGGTACAAACGATTTATGGAAATTAAAAGAGACTGCTGAAAAAGTGGAACAAGACTTACTAAATTCAAAAAACATAAGTCAGGTAGAAGTTGTGGGTTATCCTCCAATAATAATATCAATTGACATTAAAGAAACTGATTTATTAAAATATGGACTAACATTTGACCTTATCTCAAATTCCATTAAAGCAAGCAATATTGACCTTTCAGGAGGAAGTGTAAAAACTGACAATGAAGAAATTATCATAAGGTCTATGAATCGTTCAACTGATCCTGATAAAATCAAAGATATTGTGGTTTTAGCCAAACCAAATGGAGAATTAATAAGAGTAAGTGACATTGCAGATGTAAAACTAGATTTTTCAGAAATCCCTCTAAAGAACTACATCAACGGTCAAAGAGGAGTTAGTTTTATTGTGAAAAAAACTTCAGCAGAAGATTTAAATTCAATTGCTGATGAAATGACTAAATACACAAATGAATTTAATGCTTCAAATGATGAGTTTACCATTAAATCCTTATTTCAGTTTGCAGACTTACTTGATCAAAGAATCGACACCTTAACAATAAATCTTGTAATAGGTCTTTTACTTGTTTGCATAGTTCTTGGCTTGTTCCTAAGCCTGCGTTTGTCTTTGTGGGTAGCATTTGGAATACCATTCTCTTTCATTGGTATGATATCTTTTGGTTTAATGTATGGGATGACTATTAACATGATATCGTTATTTGGAATGATATTAGTTGTAGGAATTCTAGTTGATGATGGAATTGTAATAGCTGAAAACATTTATTCTCACTTTGAAAGAGGGAAATCACCAATGAAGGCTGCTCTTGATGGAACTAAAGAAGTAATGGGGGCCGTATTAACTTCCGTTTTAACCACAGTTTTTGCTTTTTCAACTCTTTTGTTTGTTGGAGGAGACATGGAAATGATGGAGGAAATGGCTTTTTGCGTAATAGGATGCCTATTGTTTTCTTTGGTTGAAGCTTTCTTAATATTACCATCTCATTTAGCCAGCAAAAAAATATTAAAAGACACCAAGAAAAACAAATCAAAAATTAGAACTATTCTTGAAAGGTTTGTTCAAAAACTTAAAGACACGTACGAGAGCATATTAAAATGGGTACTAAAGAATTATAGAATACATGTTTGGGGACCATTTGCCTTTATAATAATAGTTATTGTTCTTTTTAACTCAGGCTGGATTAGGTGGACTTTTTTCCCAAGTATACCATTCGATAATATTTTAGTGGAATTCTCATACAAACCAGGTGAAAGAGAAACAAGAACAGAAAATTTCTTATGGTATTGCGACTCTATAATAAATGATTATAGCGAAGAACTTATTGAAAAATACAACGATACTTTAATAACTTACACAGCCATAAGTGTTGGAAGCACTGAATCACTTGGGGAAGTTGGAAGTCATGTAGGATCAATAAGGATTTCAATTAAAGAAAACCAACTTCTTTCAACTGTTGATATGTCCAACGATATTAAACAAAGAATATCTAAAGATTCAGTCAAATTTTTAGAGAAATTTTCTGTAGGTGGACAACAAAGGTTCGGGAAATCTGTATCAGTATCACTTCAAAGTGAAGATCCAGAACAATTACAAGTTGCAGCCAATTGGTTTAAAGACCAACTAAGCACCTATCCAGAAGTTAAAGATGTATTAGACAACAGTGGAATTGGAAATAGAGAATTGCATTTAACACTTAAACCAAAAGCATACCTTTTGGGGTTAAATGAGATGATGATTTCCAAACAAATAAGACAAGGTTTTTTCGGACAAGAGGTTCAAAGACTAATTAAAGGGAGAGATGAAATAAAGGTATGGCTTCGTTACCCTTACGACAACAGAAATTCAATTGGTGATATTGAAAACACTAAAATCAAAACCTCTTCCGGACAAGAGTTCCCATTTAATGAACTAGCTGAATACGAAATCATAAGAGGAAAAGTGACTATCAATCATTTTGATGGAAAAAAAGAAATAAGAGTTGACGCAAGTTTATTTGATGCTGAACTTTCAGGACAAGTAGACGACAAACTAAAAAGAGATTTATTACCCAATCTAGATTCTAAGTTTCCAAATGTTAACTACCAAATTAAAGGGCAAGCTGAAAGAGCTGCAGATTCAGGAATACGACTTGGAGTTGCTTTTTTGATAAGCATTGTTTTAATTCTGATGACTATTTCACTCAACTTTAAATCATTTTACCAAGCAAGATTAATTTTAATGGTTGTTCCAATTGGTATTTTTAGTGCACTTTTAGGTCATGGTATTGTAGATAAACCTTTCTCTATATTAAGTGTATGGGGAGTTGTAGCGTTAGTTGGAATTTTAGTTAATGATGCAGTTGTTATGCTTGATCAGTTCAACAAAAACCTTGAGAAGGGCTTTGAAATTAAAAAAGCAGTTATTTATGCTGGGAAATCAAGGTTTAGGGCAATAATATTGACTACAATTACAACAGTAGCCGGCTTATATCCTCTTATATTAGAGAAGAGCTTTCAAGCACAATTTTTAATTCCAATGGCTATTTCAGTTGCATATGGAGTCCTTTTTGGAACCATTATTTTACTAATTTATTTCCCAACATTAATTCTTTATTTCAATGATATCAGAAGAGCAAAACGTTGGCTTTGGATTGGTGGACAAAAAGCCCCCTCTTGGACTGAAGTTGAACCAACAATTAAAAATTTAAATCGAGTTAAAGAGTTTGAAGAAAAATGAAAAAATTACTGACTATATTCTGCTTAATCAGCACAAATTTTCTTTTAGGTCAAGACTCACTTTCACTCTCTGATGCCATCAAAATTGGATTAGAAAAAAACTATGACATTCAACTATCTCAAAAAAATATATCCATCAACCAACTTTTAAACAGTTGGGGAGAAGCAGGAGCACTTCCAAAAGTTAGTTTAAATAGTGGTCAAAATAATTCAATAATGGACCAGATAAATCCAGCTTCATTTTTTGACACACTTAACTTAGAATCAAATGCAATAAATGGAAATATAGCATTAAACTGGACTATTTTTAATGGTTTTAGTGTCAAAGCAAATAAACTAAAATTAGAACAACTAGTAGCACAAAGTGAAGGAACTGCAACCTTAGCAATTGAAAATACAATTCATGGAATAATATTATCCTATTATCAAGTCAAACTCCAAATAGAACAACTAACATTATTAAATAATGTATTAACTCTTTCCAGACAAAAATACAAACAACAAAAATCAAAAAGTGAATTGGGATTAGGAGTTAAACTTGATTTATTACAGTTTGAAAGTGCCTATTTAACTGACAGCAGCAATCTGATATTGCAAGAATTATCCTTCAAAAACTCATTTAGAAATCTAAATCTAATAATGGGTGAAGAAATCGATAAAAATTGGATATTATCTACAGAAATTGAGCCTAAATTTAACATGTATAATTATTCTGACCTGAAAAAAGACATGTTGTCAAACAATACCAATATTAAAAATCAATTCATTAATATCTCTCTATTGAAGCAAGATATTCAGATGGCTAAATCAGCTTACTATCCAATTATAAACCTGAATGCAGGGTCTAATTTAGAAAAAAGTATATTGAGAAGTAGTTTATTCCCTGGCCAGTCTTCAAAAGGAGAAAATACAAACTATTATGCTAATTTCACATTAAGCTTTAAGCTATTTGATGGTGGTAAAGTAAGAAGAGGAATTAAAGCATTAGAAATTCAAAATGAAATTAACGATATTCAATCATCACAAATTGTTGCTCAACTAACACAAGAACTATCCAACACCTTCGACTTATACAACACAAGGTTAAAGATATTTGAAATCAATAAAAAGGCATTTACTGTTGCTCAAGAAAACTTCAACATAGCAAAACTCAGAGAAAACAATGGCATAATCAACTCATTTACTCTAAGAGATATAGAGATGGCCTATCTATCAGCTGGTTTAGTTTTATTCCAATCAAGCTACAACTTATTGGAATCAAACGCTACCCTACTCAAATTAACTGGAAAGATCATCCAGGAAAATTAATTATTTAAAAATTACTCCTTTTTTTAGTATGCATGCATACTTTTATCTATATTTGTATTCAAACTAATACAAACAATGAGACCTGAAGATACAGCTGACTTTCACATAAGATGGTCATGGTACAATATTTCTAGAATGTACAACCTTAAAGCAAGTGATTATGGCGGAACAATGGCTATTGGATATGCACTATTGAATATCGACAAAGAAGGGACTCCATCAACAAAACTTGGACCAAAAATGGGAATGGAACCAAGAAGTATGACAAGAATGATAAAATCATTAGAAAAAAATGGATTAATAGAGAAGAAGGCAGATAAAAAAGATAAAAGAATGGTACGTCTATTCTTAACCGAATCTGGAAATGAATTAAGAAAAAAATCTAGAGATGTCGTTATAAAATTCAATGAAAAAATATTTGAAACAATAAACCAAAAAGATCTTAATACTTGCTTTAAAGTTTTAAAGGAAATTAATTTACTAATTGATGAAAATCACATTTTTACAACAAAATAAAACATGAAAAGAAACATTAGAAAAGTAGCTGTTTTAGGCTCTGGAATCATGGGTTCTGGAATAGCTTGCCAATTGGCCAATGTAGGAATTGAGGTGTTATTACTAGACATAGTTCCAAAAGAAGCTGAAAATTCAGAAGATACATCAAAACGTAATTCGATTGTAAATAATGCACTTAAAGCATCCTTAAAGTCAAAGCCCTCTCCTATTTACGTTCAATCTTTTTCAAAAAGAATCACAACTGGGAATTTTACCGATGATATGCAAAAAATTTCTGATTGCGATTGGATAGTTGAAGTAGTTGTAGAGAGATTAGATATCAAAAAGATAATTTTTGACCAAGTAGATCAATTTAGGAAAAAAGGGTCCTTGATATCCAGTAACACTTCAGGAATACCAATATCATTAATGTTAGATGATAAGTCTGATGACTTTAAAGAAAATTTTCTAGGAACACACTTTTTTAATCCCCCAAGGTATTTGAAACTTTTAGAGATAATACCTACCAAGTTCACAAAATCTGAAAACATAGATTTCATGATGAATTTTGGAGAGAAAATTTTAGGAAAGACTACCGTTTTATGTAAAGACACTCCTGCTTTCATTGCAAATCGTGTAGGTGTTTATGCGATTCAACAATTATTTCACCTAGTAAATGAATTAGATTTATCTGTAAGTGAAGTAGATTTTTTAACTGGCCCAATAATGGGAAGACCTAAATCAGCGACCTTTAGAACATGTGATGTCGTTGGGTTAGATACATTGGTTCATGTTGCTAATGGCTTAGAAGCAAATTGTAAAGACGATGAAAAACATGATGTATTTAGTATTCCATCTTTTATTGACAAGATGGTCAAAAACAACATATTAGGTAGCAAAACCAAAC
>JBELEU010000078.1:0-8930 GCA_042093455.1 Crocinitomicaceae bacterium
TACCAGCTGTACCTAAAACTCCAACATATCCGCTTTTAGTATAATTTCCGATTTCTTCAGTGCTAGGTCTTAAAACACCCAATACCCTACGTTCAGGAAACATATTTGGTAAATCGTTTTGCTGAATAGTACGTAATGCTTTAGCTGAAGCTGTATTGCAAGCCAACACAATCAGTTCACAGTTTAAGCTAAATAAATACTTAACAGCCTCTAAAGTGTACTGGTAAACAACATCAAAGGAACGAGTTCCGTACGGAGCTCTTGCATTGTCTCCTAAATAAATATAATCGTAGTTAGGTAATTGTTCTCTTATGGATTTAAGTATTGTTAAACCACCATAACCAGAATCAAATATACCAATAGAGCTTTTCATATTAAAGCAAAAAAAAAGCCCTAATCAAAGGGCTCTTTAAATTATTTTCCTGGAACACTTAGCCCCAAATCTTTTCTTATTAAATTACTAACGTCATTTCCGCCAGCAAATAAAGTTGATGCCTCTTCAAAAATATAATCGTATCCGTTCTTTTTAGCTACTTCTTTAATAGATGCAGATAATTTAGTTTGAATAGGAACCATTATTTGTTGTTCTCTTTCTTGTAATTTAGTTTGAAACTCATATTGTTTCTTTTCTAAATTCTGGAATCTTTCTTGCAAGTCTGCCTCAGCTCTTTGCTTAGACTCATCAGTCATTTCACTCATTTTACTTTGATATTCTTGCAATTTCTCTTGATTAAGTTTTTGCCACATCTCTAACTCATCTTGTAAACTCTTTTGATAATTCTGAAATTCAACCAATGCTGATTTATAATCAGGCATATCAACAATTATGTCTTGTGAATTTATGTGTCCTAATTTTTGTGCAGATAATTGAATTGATCCTACCATTAGGATAACTATCAATAACATTTGGGTAATCTTGATTTTCATTGTATTGTTTTTATTGTTAATTATTTATTTTTCTAAGAATCGCATCACTCTTATCGTATTTTGGATCAGCGAATAATATATTTGAATTTTTACTTTTCTCTAGTACAAAACTATAATTATTATCATTGGCTAAAGACTTAATAGCTTTATAAATTTTCTTTTGAATGGGTTCTATTAACTCTTTTCTTTTTTTAAATATCGAACCTCCCACTCCAAAATTTTTACTTTGAAAATCTCTAGCTTCTGTTTGAAGTGTTAAAATTTCAGCCTCTCTAAGTAGTTTAGTATCCTCAGGCAATAAGATTTCATCTCGCTTTAAATCGTTTTGCTTTTTAGTGATTTCATTCATCATTTTAGCAAGTTCTCCTTGCCACTTCTCAGATAAATCATCCAACTCTTTTTGAGCTGCCTGATACTCATTCATTTGACTTAATATGTATTCTGTATCGACAAAAGCAAATTTCTGGGCAAACGTAGCTTGTGTACACAAAAAGAGAAAAAATGATATTTGTAAAAATCTTAACATTTAAATTTCAAAATTATAGTTCTCCAATATTCATGCCAATTGTAAAATGAAACTGGCCTCGATAGCCATTTGCTTGAATTTGTGAGTTATGATTTACTTCACCACTTGCACCAGGATCTAATGGATCAAACCCAAAACCATAATCCAAACCTAGAAGCCCAAACATTGGCAAGAAAATTCTAACACCTAAACCAGCCGATCTTTTTACTTTAAATGGATTATATTTTTTATAGTCATTCCATGAATTACCTGCTTCTAAAAAGCCTAACATATATATTGTTGCTGATGGATTTAAACTCAAAGGGTACCTAAGTTCCATTGTGTACTTACTTATTAACCTGTCACCCGTAGTGGTGGAAACAGTTTGATCATCGTAACCTCTAAGTGCTATAATTTCACGACCATCTAAATTAAATCCTGAAAGACCACTACCTCCTAAATAAAAACGTTCAAATGGAGGAGCACCTATGTTTTTATTCCATCCATTTAATAAACCAAACCCAAGTCTTGCATTGAATACTAACTTTTTGTTTTTAGAAATTGGAGTGAACCAAGAAGTAGTAAACTTGAATTTATTGTATTGAAGGAATTTATACCTTTCTTCATCATTAGCAAATACATGATCATCTCCAAAACCATTTATTCTTGAATATGGGTAAATACTTGTTTTAAAATTGAATGTCACAGATGAACCACTACGAGGATAAAGTGGCTGATCAATACTGCTTCTACTAACAATCCATTTAAAATATGGGTTGTTGACTTTACCGTTAGCAAAACTAAATACGTTTCCAAAATTATTTAAATCGTAATGCTGAAACCCTAATTCGTAGTTTACACTAAAGTAATCATCTGGCCATTTAAGTCGTTTTCCTAAACCAATTGAAACTCCAGTAATCTTTATAAGCCTTCTGTTTGGATCTTCAACCTTTTCACCATTTGCAGTTAAAGAATCATTTATGTATTTTCTATCGTAAGATTGTAAAGAATGGTAGGCACTAACCATGAATGAATTGGGCTTTTTACCACCTAACCAAGGCTCTGTAAAAGACATATTATAACTTTGATAGAAATAACCACTTGATTGAGCTCTTACACTCAAACGCTGGCCGTCTCCAGAGGGTAATGGCGACCAGGCCCCCTTCTTAAATAATTTTTTTGCTGAAAAATTATTGAATGTTACACCCAATGTTCCAACTAAACTGTTATTTCCCCAACCTCCAGAAAGTTCTATTTGATCGTTTGGTCTTTCTTCAACCACATATTCAATATCAACAGATCCATCATTTGGGTTAGGCATAGGGTTTACGGCTAATTTTTCAGGATCAAAGTATCCGTTTTGTGCCAATTGTCGTTGAGTTCTAATAATAGCATCTCTTGAGAACAAATCACCAGGGTGGGTATACATGTCTCTCAAAATAACATGATCGCTTGTTTTCGTATTTCCTGCCACAGAAATGTTCTTAATTCGAGCTTGTTTGCCCTCATAAATTTTGATTTCTAAATCAACTGAATCATTTGAAACACTTTTTTCAATCGGATTAACCTGAAAAAATAAATAACCATCGTCCATATATAAAGAACTTATGTCATTTCCATTTGGATTCATAAACAACTTAGTATCAAGGGTAGCCTTATTGTATTCATCTCCCTTTCTTATTCCAAGAACAGTATCAAGAAGTCCACTACTGTATTTTACATTTCCAGACCATTCAATTGATCTGATAAAATATTTACTTCCTTCATTAATTTTAATTTCTACATTGACCGTTTTGTCATCAAAATCATAAACAGTATCAGAAACAATTTCAGCATCTCTGAAGGCAAGTTCATTGTACTTAGCAAGAATGTTATTTTTATCGGCTTCAAAAAGGGAATGTTGAAATTTTGATCTTTTGTAAAACCTGTACCAAACCTTTTCTTTGGTCTCCTTCATTTGATTTTTAATCTTCTGAGATGTCAGAGAGTTATTTCCAGTAATTTTTACCTCATTAATTTTGAATCTATTCCCTTTGTCAATTTCGATTTTCATCTTACTACTGTTATTGACTAAGGTGTCTTTTTGGGTAGTAATGTTTGCTTTGGCATGTAAAAAACCCTTTCCAACAAAGTAATTTTTTGAAATACTTCTCACCCTCATTAGTAATTCTTGTGTAATGACTTTACCACTAAAAAGATCTATCTCATCTCTTAACTGATCACTTTCAGATTTTGAAATTCCAGAAAAATTATATCGAGATAGCCTTTCTCTTTCCTTCAATTTTATTCTAAGAAACAAATTATTACCTTGAGTTTTTTCTTTTATGATTTCAACTTCACTAAAAAAACCTTGTTCCCAAAGATTTGCTACAGCGGTTGATAATTTCTCTCCTGGAATTGATATTTTCTCCCCTCTAACTAATTCTGATTTTTGAATAATTAAATCGTGATCTAAATGAACAACTCCATCAACAATAATACCAGCTAAAGTATAATCTCTAGGAGTCATGTAATCGGTATACGATTCATTTTGAGCATTGTAATTTAGCCCAAGAAGCAGGAGAGCTATGATGTATAAAAACCTAATCATTATTTGTTATCTGTTCAGATGTTTTTCCAAATCTTCTTTCTCTTGATTGAAAATCCTGGATTGCTTTATAAAAATGCTCTTTTTTGAAATCAGGCCATAAAGTTGAAGTAAAATACAACTCTGTGTACGCTAATTGCCACATTAAAAAATTACTAACTCTATTTTCTCCACTAGTTCTAATAAGTAGTTCTGGATCAGGATAGTTTGCAGTACTTAAATATGAACTAATTAAATCTTCATTTATTTCATTTGAATTGATTTTTTTCGAATCAACGTCTTTCATCATTTCCTTAAAAGCATCTACAATTTCCCATCTTGAGCTATAACTTAAAGCCAAAATTAAGGTTACTCTATTGTTATGCTTAGTTTGATCTATTGCTTTAGCTAGTGCTTTTTGACATGACTTAGGAAGGTTTTCAATATTTCCTATCATTTGAAGTTTAACGCCTTTGTCATTTAATTCATCTATTTCAGCAGAAATAGAATGAACCAATAGATCCATAAGAGCATCCACTTCTTCTTTGGGTCTATTCCAGTTTTCAGTGCTAAAAGCATATAGGGTTAAATATTCAATTCCTATTTCACCTGCAGCTGTGAGTGCTTCTCGTACTGATTCAACACCATTGGTATGACCAAATATTCTCATTTCCCCCTTTTCCTTAGCCCAACGGCCATTGCCATCCATGATTATGGCTACATGTTTAGGTATGAAATCTTTATTTAGTTTTGTGGGGTCCATGAAATAATTTGCGAATGTCTAAAAATTAGATGAGAATTGGAAATTTATTACCATGAAGGGCAAGTGGATTTATTTATGAACTGATAAGTCAGAATAAAGCCAAATACTGAATACCAATCTTTATCAGTCGGATTACCTCTTTGCAAACCATAACTTGTTCCGTTTATACCCTCAGGCTGATACAATTCTCCATAATTTGTTCGATCCGCTAAATCTGCAGAAAGAGATGAAAGTTCATCTGGATTAGCGTAAACACCACTTACATCATCTAAATAATCTGTAAATGTTTTACGAATCCCATATTCAATAGACAATACAGTGTTAGGCGAAAAATTAACTTTTACTCCAAGACCAAATGGAATAACGATTTGATTAAGTGAATAGGGTTTATCTTGGCCTTCGGTCATCAAAGGTTGAAGTTCTAACCACTCTCCGTTGTATTGAGCTTTGGGGTTCATTTTCATGTAATTAATCCCTAAGAGAAAATAAGGTGTTCCAAAACTGGAGAGTTCTGGATTAGACTGACCAGGTTTAAATTTAAAAAAATCAATTTCAAACACAGGGCCAAATTCTAATACAGTGGACCTAAATGCTAAATTTCTCTTAACTTGATCTGGCAAGCCAGTTTTAGCATCTGAACCTTTGACACTATTGTACATTAATTGGAAGCGAAGACTCACTCTCTCGTTTAAAAAATCTTTTTTAAAAATAGCCCCTAATGAGTAATCAACTTGACTCATATGCGATCTATTTAGCTCCCCAGTGTAATAGGTGCCTCCTGCAAAAAAACCAAACTCCCTAACTTGACTGTAAGAAGAAATAGATATCAAAAAAAATAATATGTAAAAAATGGATTTATTCAAGAATCCAAAACTAATGATTTTTATCTGAAAAAATGAAAGATTAACAATATTTATCAGTTGCGAACATCTTTTCCCCAAAACAACTTATTTCTAATGGTTTTAAAAAAATTCTGATTGGGTAATTCAATTAATTTTATATTAAAATCAGCTCGCTTTAACATCATTTCTAATTCGTTTTCAATGCTTACCGAACGACTATCCATCGCCACTAAACATTGCTCTTCTCTTGAATCTAGACGCAACTTTATTGTAACATTATCATTTACAACCATTGGTCGAAGGTTAAGGTTATGTGGTGCAATTGGTGTTATTACAAAATTATCTGAACTTGGACTTAAAATTGGTCCTCCACATGAAAGAGAATAGGCGGTAGAACCAGTAGGTGTAGCCACTATTAATCCATCAGCCCAGTAAGTATTTAAAAAATCATCATTGATGTAAGCATGCAAAGCAAGCATTGAAGAAGAATCTTTTTTGTGAATAGTTATTTCATTTAATGCATAATTAGAATTTCCAAAAGGAGATGGTGAATTTGCCGAATGTATTTCTATCAATGACCTTTCATCAATTTTAAATGACTTTTCATTTAAGGACTTTACAGCATAAGATATTTCTTCTTGAGCAGTATTTGCTAAAAACCCCAACCTTCCTGCATTAATTCCTAATATTGGTAAATTAGAATTCCGAACCAATGGGATAGTGTCTAATAGTGTCCCGTCTCCCCCAATACTAATTAAAAAATCAAGATCTTTTGGGATTTCCCAAGTCATATCAAAAACTTTATTTGATTTTTCAAAAAGAACATCTTCAGCAATATCTTTTATATATGGATTGTAGTAAATATCAGCGCCAACAGCTTTTAACTGATTTATTAATTCTTTTACAAAAGAAATTGAATCAGGCTTAACTGACTTTCCAAATAAAGCAACTTTCATTAACTATTAAAGTTTTAAGTAATTCATTAAATTATCAAATCGATGTTGAAACTCGTCATCAAAATCTTGGTCAGTAAAAATATTTTTTATTGTGTAATCGTACCTATTAAAAGTTTGAATAATTGGATTGATTTCTGCTTGATTTAACTTAATTGTCAAAGACAACTGACTGGAATTAGAAGATGAACCTAAGAAAGTACTCAAAATTTTAGCATTGTTACTTTCTACAATTTGAGCAACTTGAGAAAGTTGATAATCTGCTGTATTCATTTCTAACACGATAACAGCACCCTTTTCTTTTAAAGAGAGCTGGTTTGAAAAAACATGAATTAGATGAGTTGAACTAATCGCACCTACATATTCATTTTTTGCATTCAAAACAGGAACAACAGAAAGATTATGATCGGTAATGACTTCCATAACTTTAAAAAGATGTGAAGTTTCTCTTACAAATTGAATCTTTCCTATAAAACTTAATTTATTAATTTCATCTTCAAGATCGTTGTAATCGAATATCATAGCATCAGAAACTAGACCAATAAGCTCTTTACCTTCCAATACCGGTAAATGATTAACCCTAAATTCATCCATCCAAAACAAGGCTTTCTCAATTGTCTCGTTTGATTTTACTGGGGGAACATGATTGGTTATTAAATCAATCGCTATCATACATCACTAATTTTAGATAAAAATACGATATAAGTTCGTACTAGTTAAATTGTTGTTCTACTTTTGAAAAAAAAATTAAGAAATGACTGCCTTAAGCGTAAACATAAATAAGATCGCAACTCTAAGAAATGCTAGAGGAGGTAACACCCCAAATGTATTAAACTCAGCCCTTAAGATTCAAAAATTTGGCGCAGATGGCATTACTGTTCATCCAAGGCCTGATGAAAGACATATTAGATACAGTGATGTATATGAAATAAAAAAAGCTATTTCAATTGAATTTAACATTGAAGGTAATCCCAAAGAAGAACGTTTTATTGATCTAGTTCTAAAAACTAGACCTCATCAGGTAACTTTAGTTCCGGACACTTTAGGGCAACTTACTTCGGATCACGGTTGGGACACAATTAAAGAAAAAAAGTTTTTAATTGAAACTATTGATTTGTTTTCAAAACAAGGAATAAGAACCTCCATCTTTGTAGACCCCGTTGAAAATATGATTAGAGGAGCTGCTGAAACTGGAACTGACAGAATTGAATTATATACAGAAAGCTACGCCAAGGACTATGTTAAAAATAAAAAACAAGCTATTAGCCCTTTTGTTAAGGCATCTCATGTTGCTAATGAATTAAATTTAGGAATAAACGCTGGTCATGATTTAAATTTAGAAAATTTAAATTTTTTCAATCAGCATGTTGAAAATTTAAAAGAAGTCTCAATTGGTCATGCATTAATTGCAGACGCCTTAGATTACGGACTTGAAAATACAGTTAATCTTTACAAACGAGCATTAAGAGAAAATTGAAATTACATTTTAAAAAAATAGGATCCGGACAACCTCTACTAATTATTCATGGGCTTTTTGGCTCGTCTGATAATTGGGGAACAATCGGTAAAAGATTTGCAGAAAACCATACTGTTTATTTAATTGATCAGCGAAATCATGGGCACTCTAATCATGACGAAATCATGAATTACGAAGCAATGGCTGAAGATCTTATGGAGTTGATTAATGATGAAAACATAAACAATCCCATTTTATTAGGCCATTCTATGGGGGGAAAAGCAGCCATGCGGTTTACTCAAAAATTTCCATCAGTTTTGGCAAAACTTATCGTTGCTGATATTGGAGTAAAAGGATATCCAATGCATCACGACCACATTATTGAAGGCCTAAACAGCATAAACCTAAACTCTGTTAAATCAAGAGGAGAAGCAACTAAAATTTTAGCCAATCATGTTAAAGAATTTGGCATTCAACAGTTTTTACTCAAAAACCTTTATTGGAAAGAAAAAGGTGTTTTGGCTTGGCGAATGAATATTCCTGTTATTGTAAAAAACATGTCGTCAATTTTAGGCGAATTACCAAATGTGGTTTCTAAGACTAAAACTCTATTTTTAAGAGGTGAAAAATCAAACTATATATTAGAAAGCGATTTTGAAAATATTAATGATGTATTTACCAATTCTAAATTTGAAACCATTTACAATGCAGGTCATTGGCTTCATGCTGAAAACCCTAATGATTTTTACAACATGGTTTCTGAATTTATAGAAAACTAAAAAGGCCCCTATATAGGAGCCCTTTAATGAACATTTGGTTTCAATTATTTAGTATAAGTTGCTGTGCAATTACCACTTCCTCCTACTATAGGAGTACTATTATCCCATGTATAATCAAAAACAATTTCAGATGCATCAC
>JBELEU010000079.1:0-8699 GCA_042093455.1 Crocinitomicaceae bacterium
AGAAAATTGTTTTTATGGCTGACCTTTTGCCAAGTGTTGGTCACATTCCTCTACCCTATGTTATGGGTTATGACACTAGACCTTTGATTACAATGAAAGAAAAGGGATCGTTTCTAAAACATGCTTTTGATAACAATTACACTCTATTTTTTGAACATGACCCTTTGAATGAATGCTGTAAATTAAAATCAACTGAAAAGGGAATAAGATTAGATTCTACTCATTTTCTAAAAGACTTTCTTTAGCAGATGCTTTCCGCCAAAGAAATCAATAAACTAGCTTTACCTGCTATTTTATTTAACATTACAGAACCTCTTATTAGTTTAGCTGACATTGCTATAATTGGACAAATGTCAGATCATGTTACAGAAGCACAAGGTGGAGTTGGATTGGCTGCTGGATTAATCGCAACATTGGTATGGGGTTTTGCACAAATGAGAACATCACTATCAGCAATAATTAGTAGACATTTTGGCTCCAATCAATTGGATAAAATCAAAACACTTGTTCCCCAAACCTTTTTACTTACATTATTTATTGGTGTAATTATTGCTATTTCAATGGCCTATTTTTATGACCCCATTTCAACTTTCTTATATGGAAATATTGATTCAAACACTTATGAGTTATCGAAAGAATATTTCACAATTAGAAGCATAGGACTTCCAATAAGTTTACTAATTGCATTGTTTTTCGGGATATTTAGAGGCTACCAAAATACATCTTGGGCAATGTATATAAGCCTAATTGGTGGAGCGATAAATATAATCTTAGATTTCGCCCTTGTTTTAGGAGTTGAAAATGCAATTGAACCCATGGGAGTTGCTGGAGCAGCATGGGCTTCAGTAATTGCTCAAATAACCATGTTGATTTGCGCAACATATTGTATGTATAAATACACTCCATTTAATTTATACATTAACCGAAAAATAAGCCCTTATTTCAATGAAATGATTTCAATATTTATAAATATGTTTATTAGAACCATGGTTTTAAACATTGTATTCATTCTATCAAATAGGTTTGCAAATCAATATGGAAAAGAACAACTTGCTGCCTATACAATAGCATATAACATTTGGATTTTCACCTCTTTTTTTATTGATGGGTATTCAAATGCTGGAAACGCACTTGCTGGGAAATTTCTAGGAGAGAAAAACAATAAAAAGTTATCAGAATTAGCAAAAAAGCTTCTGAAAATAAACATTAAAATAGCACTAATGTTGATGCTCATTTATTCTTTAGGATATTTTTACATCGGAAAATTTTTCAACAACAACATTGAAGTAAATGTATTTTTTGAATCCATCTTTTGGATAGTAATAATAGCTCAACCCTTCAATTCCATAGCATTTACATTTGATGGCATTTTTAAAGGTTTAGGAAGAGCCGTAGAATTAAGAAATACCTTAATATACGCTACTTTCTTAGTTTTTGCTCCAATACTATTTATGGTTGACTATTTATCACCGGGGTTACATTCCATATGGATTGCACTTTCTGGATGGATGATATTTAGAGGATTATCTCTATTGATAAAATTTCGTAAAATAACTACTTAGTAATCATTAGCTGTTGAACTCTTCTTGTACCATCTTCAAGAACAGTCTCAACAAGATAGTTACCATTTGTTAATTCACCTTGAATCATTATATAATGATTTCCAATGGTTAAATACTCATTGATAGATTTAATAATTCTACCAGAAATATCAAATATGTTAACATTAACACTCTGATTGCTATTTAAAAACATTGGAAGCGTAACTAAAGAAGACGAAGGGTTAGGAAAAATTTCACCTACCTTACTTTCAATTTCATCAATACCAACGTTATTTTCTGCAACTTTTACATACATAGAGTAATCCATGGAGAAAGTACCATTCATCAACCTAACTACGACTAAATAAGGATTTTCACGAGCTTCGTTTGAAGTTGGAGACCACATTAATGACAACTTAGTTTTAAATGGCTCATCAGTAGAACCTTGTATATAAGTCATTGGGTTACTGATAACAAAGGGCTCACCAAATGCTTCAGCTAATATTGAATTAACGCTAGAGTCAATCGCAAATAAATTTAAAGTAAATGGATAATCAGCCATACCAAAAGCTAATGGCACACCATTGTGAGAAGATGATAATGTATTGGTTGGCAACAATTGAGGAACTGGTCCCTGAGGTAAAACTACAAACTGCATGTCTCTTCTGATTTCACCAATCTTAGCACCGTTTCTATATTCTTCGCAAGTTACAGTGTAAACAAAGTTACCTTGAACAGTTGCTGTCCATGAAATAGTTCCAGTAAAAGGGTCTATTGTAAAATTAGTACCTGAAGCTGAAGGTGGATTTGTATAACCAGCAATAGGGGTTCCAGTAGGTGAATTTGAAATATTTTCATGAGGAACACCCAAAGACCAAACTAAAGAATCTCCGTCAGGATCATAAGGTAAAGGATTGTACTGCCATGGTGTATTTACAGGTAAAAAAACAACTGGTTTAACCATGAAGAAAGGAGAAGAATTTGAATAACTCATAGGAGGCAGGTTATTGGTTCCATAAACAGTAAATTCAGTAAATAAATGAATGTCATTACTTGAGGGATTAGACAAGTTTTGAATAGCTGCATTTCTACAACACTGATTCCAACTAACTGTATAATTTCCTGGGTTTGGCAAAGATATTGTAGCAGAGTAATGATAAACTTCAACACCATAGGGAAACATGGGCAAAACTGCTCCATTTTGCAAACCAAAAACAGGATGTATTGATAAAGGATCTAGAACTGAAGCAGCTGTTAATACTTGAGTACCATTTGCATCAAAAATTTGAAAATTTTGAGTATTTGAAATCTGAATTCCAAGAGTATCTCTATAAAGTGTTAGAAGAATTTCATAGTCTGAACCTTGATCATGCTGAACAACTATTTCACCACCCATAAGGTGGGTTGCAAATATTTGAAAATTCAGAAATAGTATTGCAAATAATGTAAAAATTTTTTTCATAACGATGTTTATTATTAAACGCAATAAAAAATTAAGCGTTGTCTAAATTTACAAAAAACTTAGGAACTTATTATTAACATATGATAATTGAGGAAACTATGGAAACTCTTTCTTGGCGTCATCCCAGATAGAATCCATTTCTTTTAAAGTCATTTTCAATAAGTCTTTTCCTGTTGATTTTACTTCGTTTTCTAAAAAATTAAATCTTCCAATGAATTTTTTATTTGTTCTTTCTAAAGCTGATTCAGGGTCAACTCCTATAAACCTTGCATAATTAATTAATGAAAAAAGAAGATCTCCAAATTCAGCTTCAATTTTATTAGATTTATTATCCAATTCATTTTGAAGCTCATCTAACTCTTCTTTCACCTTGTCAATAACTTGATTAACATTTTCCCAATCAAACCCTACTCCTTTTACTTTTTCTTGAATTCTTGTTGCTTTAACCATTGATGGCAATGATTTAGGAACACCTGACAGAACTGACTTTTTACCTGATTTTAATTTGATTTTCTCCCAATTCGCCTTTACTTCTTCCTCATTACTTACAACAACATCACCGTAAATATGAGGATGTCTTTCAATGAGTTTGTCACAAACTGTATTTATAACATCATCTATATTAAAAGCTTTTTTTTCAGAAGCAATTTTAGCATAAAAAACAATATGCAATAATAAATCACCCAATTCGCCTTTAATGTCATCCATATTGTTCTCCAAAATTGCATCGATGAGCTCATAAGTTTCTTCAATAGTTAAATAACTTAATGATTCTAGCGTTTGCTTTTTATCCCAAGGACACTTCTCTCTTAACTCATCCATTATAGAAAGTAATCTGGAAAAAGATGTATTGCTTTTAGTATTCATTATTCGAATTTTTTATATAATCTAAAACTACATTTAAAAAAAGAAGAAATTAAAAAACCATTAAAAAATGTTTAAATTTGCATATGCAAACAATCATAGCATCAATTATACTACTAGCAATTTGTTTTGCCGGAATTGCAGTTAAAATACTTCTTAAAAAAAATGGTGAATTTTCAGGTACTTGTGCAAGCAACAACCCATTGTTAAGCAAAGAAGGTGAAAGCTGCAGTTTTTGTGGTGCAAGACCTGAAGAGCAATGCAAAAAACCTTCTGAAGCTGCTTAACCTAAAAGTTCTTCCATTCTTTGTATTTTCCTAAAGAATCATAAACCAATAAAACACTTAAATCTAAGTTTTTATTTTTTTGAATGAAATCTTTCGTTTCAGTTAAACCTTTCACCATGAAAGAAGTAGCCATAGCATCAGCAAAATATGCCTTATCAGCAACAACAGTAGCGCTTAATAAAGAATGACTTACAGGGTAACCAGTAAAAGGATCAATAGTATGAGCAAACTTTTGACCATCTATTTCGTAAAACTTCCTATAATTACCAGATGTTGCTAAAGATTTATTTTCTAATGAAATTATTTCTTGAAAATCATTTTCACCAGGTCTTGAATCGTCAATTGGCTTATCAATTCCAACCTTCCAAACATCACCTCTTTTATTAACTCCTTTTCCAGAAAGTTCGCCACCAATTTCAACTAAATAATTATCAATATTATTAGAGTCTAAAAAATCAGCAACTAAATCAACTGAGTAGCCTTGAGCAATGGCATTAAAATCTAGTTTAGAAAAAGCATTTATTTTGCATAGATCTTCATCTATTAAAGTAAAGCATTCTTTAAATTGACATAATTTCAGTAAAGAATCTACAATTGAAGAATCAGGTTTAAAATTTGAATAATTTGAATTATAAAAACCCCAGTAATTGATTAACGGGAATAAAGCTGGGTTAAATGTTTCATCGGATAGTTTTAATACTTCTTTTGATTTAATGAAACAATTGTTAAATAACGAATAATCAGAAATCGAAAAACAAGTATCTGAAAAATTATTAAATAGAGAAATAAAACTTGAACTGTCGTAAATAGAAAGTTGATTGTCAATTGCTTTTAAAATTGAATCAAATGAAAAAGAAAAATCATCATTTATATGTGAACTATATTTTACTGTATAGGTAGTTCCCTGAGCAAAACCACTTACTTCATGATAAACTAAGTTTTTTTGATTACAAGAAACTGTAAATAGTAAAATAGATACTGATAAATAAATAAAATTTTTAACCACCGAAGTCATCAAATCTTACGTTTTCTGGAGGAACTCCCCAGTCATCGCACATTTTAATTACAGCTTGATTCATCATAGGAGGACCACAGAAATAGACTTCTAAATCTTCAGGTGCTTCATGATTGGTAAGATATTTATCAATTACTACTTGGTGGACAAAACCTGTAAAGCCATCACCTTCTGGATCGTCAATATCTTTCTTATCTACCCAATTGTCAGCGGGTAAAGCATCTGAAAGAACCATGTAAAATTTGAAATTTGGAAATTCCTTCTCTAAATCTCTAAAATAGTGAATATAGAATAGCTCAGCTCTTGAACGTCCACCATACCAGTAAGAAACTTTTCTTCCTGTTTTTAATGTTTTAAATAATTCATATAAATGAGAACGCATTGGAGCCATTCCGGCACCACCACCTATATACAACATTTCTGCATCTGAATGATTGATGAAAAATTCTCCATAAGGTCCAGAAATAGTTACTTTATCTCCTGGTTTTTGATCAAAAATATAAGAAGATGCAATACCAGGGTTTAAATCAGCCCAGCTATCTTTAGCTCTGTCCCATGGCGGAGCAGCAATTCTAACATTAAGCATAATTTTACGTCCTTCAGCAGGATAAGAGGCCATTGAGTAAGCTCTAACAACTTCTTCATCATTTTTCATAACTAAATCACGAATAGCGAACTTCCCATCTTTCCAATCCTTTTCGAATTTATCAGCTTCTCCAGGATGATCTTGTGGGTGTGCAGCTATATCCATTTCAGAAAACTTAACTTCACCTTTAGGAATTTTAATTTGAATGTATCCACCCGCTTTATAATCCATATCTTCAGGAACTTCAACAATAAATTCTTTGATATATGTGGCAACATTGTAATTAGAAACAACAGTGGCTTCCCATTCTTTAACACCCATAACTTCTTCTTCCACTTCAATATCCATATCTTCTTTAACTTTGACTTGGCAACCTAGTCTAAAGTTATCGGCAATTTGTTTTCTTGAAAAATGAGGAACTTCTGTTGGTAAAATACTTCCACCACCAGAGTGAACTTGGCATGAACATTGAACACATGTTCCACCACCACCACAAGCAGAAGGAAGAAAAATACCTTCATTTCCTAAAGTGGTAAGTAATGTAGAACCTCCGTCAACTTCTAACACCTTATCACCGTTAATAGTAATTTTCACCTTTCCAGATGACACAAGTTTAGCTTTAGCAAATAACAATAATGCTGTTAGTAATAAAACAACAGCTAATGAAACTGCAATTGGTACAATAATTAAAGATAAATCCATTTTAATCGTATTATATTATATTTCAAAACCCATAAATCCTAAAAAAGCAAGACCCATTAAACCTGTAATGAGAAAAGCCATCCCTACCCCTCTTAATGGAGCTGGAATTTTAGCATATCTTATTCTTTCTCTTATAGCTGCAATTAAAACTACTGCAATAAACCACCCAACACCAGAACCGAGACCATAAACTGATGCATCTGCTATACTTGGGAATTGTTTTTCCTGCATAAATAAAGCACCACCTAAAATGGCACAATTCACTGCAATTAAAGGAAGAAATATTCCTAATGCACCGTACAATGCTGGAGAAAATTTCTCAACAATCATTTCAACCAACTGAACGATAGAAGCAATTACAGCAATAAACATGATGAAAGACAAATAACTTAAATCAAGACTAGCATAATCATCTCCAAGCCAACTTAAAGCTCCCTCTTTAAGAACATAGTTTTCAATTAAATAATTAAGTGGAATAGTTACAGCAAGAACAAAAATGACAGCCATACCAAGTCCTACAGCAGTTTTAACTGTTTTAGATACAGCTAAATAAGAGCACATTCCAAAAAAGAAGGCAAAAATCATGTTGTCTACAAAGGCACTTTTTATAAAAATTTTCAACAAATCCATAACAACTATATTAATGTGTTTCTATTAAACTAGGGTTTCTTACTTTCTGCACCCAAATGTAAATGGCTACTAATATTAATGATGATGGAGGCAATAGCATCAAACCATTGTCCATGTAACCGTAAGCATACAAGCCAGTTCCATCAACAGCATTTCCGAATATTTCAAATCCAAATAATTTTCCTGAACCAAATAGTTCTTTAAAAAATGATACAAGAACTAACACCATACCGTAACCAATTGAATTACCTATTGCATCTAACGCAGATGGCCATGCTTTATTTCCTAATGCAAATGCTTCTAATCTACCCATGATAATACAATTGGTAATTATTAGACCTACAAAAACAGATAGTTCTTTAGAGACATCATATAAATAAGCTTTCAATACTTGATCAACAATAATTACTAATGCTGCAACAACTACTAATTGAACAATTATTCTAATTCTATTAGGAATAAGGTTTCTCATTAACGAAACAGAAACATTGGCCATAATTAATACGAACAAAACTGAAATAGACATTACTACTGCAGCTTTCATTTGTACGGTAACGGCTAAAGCTGAACATATACCCAATACTTGAATGGTAACTGGATTGTTCTCATCTAAAGGGTCAGTAATTAATTTTTTGTTTTTCTTTGAAAACAAAGGTTCTCTTTCCTTTTTGATTTCCGTCTTTTTAACTGATATTTCTGCTGTTTCTGACATACTGTATAATTAAGATCGGTTTTTAATGTAATTGTAATATACCTCTAATGTTCTACTCATCATTTCTTCAACACCAACACTGGTAAAGGTTCCACCACTTATACCATCTACTTGATAGTTGTTTAATTCATTTCCAGGCTTATTAACTTCAATTGGCTTATACTCACCATTGTCAGATATTTGCTTACCTATAAAAGGGTTTTCAAAGAAATCTTGAGTAATTTCTGCACCAAGGCCTGGCGTTTCAGACTTATGATCAAAAACAGCTCCGGCTATTTTGTTACCGTTTTCATCAAGGGCAATGTATCCCCAAACTGCTGCCCATAAACCTTTTCCCATAACAGGAGCTACATAATAAGTTTCTTCTTTTACATTACAAATAAAAAGTGGATAATGAATATTTGTATCAGCTGCTAATTTTTCTTTTTGCTCTTCACCATCATACATGTTAGTTATTGGCTGAACATATTTTTTATATTCTTTTAATAAATCAATGGAAAAAGCATCATTTGGATCTTTATCATCTAAAGGGTCTGAAGCTAATTTCTTAGAAACAACATTTCCATGATAGTCTAAAATAATTCTTTCTTTCACTAAGGTTCCAAATAAATCACCAGCCCTGTTTCTGGAAACTTCTTTTAATATAAGTGTATCCTTACCATCAATAAGTGAACCTGGTAAACTATTGAGAATGTATTGTTTTTTTTCATTCTTGAGGTTTTCTTTTTGAAGTGGTTTAAGACCTTCAGCAATTAAAGCCAAAAGACCACCTACAAAGACAACCAATATAATCGCAAATAATACCGTATATGAATTGCTATCCTTATTTACACCCATGTTATGCTATTTTAACTCGTTTTAATCTTCTTTTAATATTACCATTAATAACCATGTGGTCAA
>JBELEU010000080.1:0-8563 GCA_042093455.1 Crocinitomicaceae bacterium
GTGCCTGTTACTGTGTTTGCTAAAGGAGCATATTCAACTCTTGATGAAATGGCTAATTTAAATTGTAACACCATAGGGCTAGATTGGAATATGGATATTCAAAATGCTAAAAATATTTTTAGAAATACCAAAACCTTACAAGGTAATCTTGATCCGTGTGCACTGTATTCAGATTTTAAAACCATTGAGTCTAAAACTAATCTTATGCTAAATAAGTTTGGTAACAGTAGACATATTGCTAACTTAGGTCACGGAATTTATCCTGATATAAATCCTGAAAATGTTAAGTGCTTTATAGAGACTGTTAAAGCTTATAACCATTAAAAAAATTAAATATGAATTTCAAATCAATTTTAATACTGCCCCTTATCTTTTCTGTGTTTTTTTATGCTCAAGAAGATGAGAATTTAGTTTCTAACCCAAGTTTTGAAAGCATGGATGGAAAACTAAAAAAATTAAAGCAAATTAATGTAGCTAAGTATTGGGATTCCCCTACAGCTCTTAAAGCTGATTTGTTTTCTAAGAAGAAGGATGCCCCAGTATCAGCTCCTGTCAATATTTATGGTAAAGAACATCCTAAAGATGGGGACAATTATGCTGGTGTTTTAATGTATTCCTACAATAATAAATCTCCAAGAACTTATGTTCAAACCCAATTGCTTAATCCTTTGACAGCTGGCTTAGATTATTGTGTAAAGTTTCACATTAGTCTTTCGGATTTAAGTAAATATGCTGTCAATAATATTGGTTTACACTTTGGAGTTGAACCACTTTCTTTGGAGGGGAAAGGCGACATTATATTCAATAAATCTGATGAGTTTTCGAGAGTCATTCGTGATGGTGCAAACAAAGTTTATAACGCTAGATACAACTGGGAAACTGTTTGTGGAATATATAGAGCAGATGGGAAAGAACAATTTATTACAGTTGGTAACTTCTTCAATAATAAAGATACTAAATATGAAAAGTTAAAAAAGCTTGAGAATTTCCCTGGCACTCAAATACCATCGGCTTATTATTATGTTGATAATATTGAAGTTTTTTTAATTGAAAATATATCTGATTGTAATTGTTCAGTCAAAAATAAAGTAAAGAGAGAGTCAATTGTTTATCATAGAGATTATCCAACAGATGGTTCTGAAATTTCAACTGAAATTCAACTCAAAAGAGCAACCGTTTATTTTGATGTAGAAAGTGATAAAATTGACGATATGTTTTTAAAATCTATAAATAGCATTTCTAAGTTAATGAGCTCTGACAAAAGTTTAAAACTTGAGCTTCATGGTCATACTGATAAAGCTGAACATGATGCAATTAAGGAAGACCCAGAAAATGAAAAATTGATAAACCTTAGTGAGTACAGAGCTAAGGCAATTTTTAATGCTCTAACTGCAAAAGGGGTTGAGTCAAGCAGATTAACAGTTAAAGGTTTTAATGCTGAAAATCCAGCTTTTCCAGGTTATACTATGTTGAGCCTAGCTAAAAATAGAAGAGTTGAATTCAAATTGTTGAAATAGTTTTAAATAACTATGAAAGGAAATAAAAAGCTTCAAAATGCTTGGGCATTTTACGATTGGGCTAATTCTGTTTATCCTTTAGTAATAACTACTGCCATATTTCCAATTTTCTACGAAGACTATGTAAGCGAAAAAGTTATTTTTTTTGGTGCAGAATGGATTAGCACAGCTTTAATAACTGTTTTAAGTTCTTCATATTTTTTATTGTTAGTTTTAACTCTGCCTTTCCTCACAGGAATTGCTGATAACGCTGGTAATAAAAAAGTTTTCATGCGTTTCTTTTGTTATTTGGGTTCGTTTAGCTGTATGTTTTTAGCTTTTTTTAGCAATGATTATTTAGAAATGAGTCTACTTGTTTATGTAGTAGCTGGCATAGGTTTTTGGAGTAGTTTAGTATTTTACAATGCTTTTTTACCCGAAATTGCAAGTGAAGAAAATCACGATAGTTTATCTGCAAAAGGTTTTTCATTAGGTTATTTTGGTAGTGTAATTCTTTTGTTGATTTGCTTGGCCATGATTTTTACAAGTTCTGAAGAAAGTAGGTCTTTTTACACCAGACTTTGTTTTGTGCTTACTGGTTGTTGGTGGTTTGGATTTAGTCACATTACGTTTAAGTATTTACCAAATGGTAATAAGTTAAACCTTACAGATAAGTCAACCTATTCCAAAGGTTTTAATGAAATTGTAAAAGTTTGGAGAGAAGTCAAAAGTACCGTTCGATTAAAACGCTTTATATATTCATTTTTTGTTTACAGTATGGCTGTTCAAACGATCATGCTTGTTGCGGTATATTTTGGAACCAAAGAAATTAATTGGGGAGAGGGTTCTGATGCTAAAATTGGATTGATCATTAGTGTATTATTAATTCAATTAATTGCTATCCCAGGATCAATAGCTTTATCAAAGATCTCCAAACTAAAAGGCAATTTATTTGCTTTGAAATTAGTTCTCTTCTTATGGGTTTTACTTTGTTTTTGTGCAGGATATCACCCTAAAGAATACATTCGTTTTTTAATGGGTGATGAAATGATGCCTAACTATATTGTTTCAGAACCTTTTGACTTTTATTGTATCGCAGGTTTTGTAGGTTTGGTAATGGGTGGAATACAATCACTCTCCAGAAGTACTTTTTCAAAATTTATTCCCCAAACAACCAAGGATACTTCATCTTATTTTTCTTTTTATGATATTGCTGAGAAATTAGGAATTGTTATTGGAATGTTTGTTTATGGATTTATTGAACAAATTACTGGAAGTGCCAGAAATTCTATTGTTGCATTAGTGTTATTTTTTGCAATAGGATTACTTTTGATGTTCTTTGTACCAAAAGAAGAAAAGCCCATTAATACATGACAGAAAAAATTTACGATATAGCAGTGGTAGGAGGAGGAATTGTTGGCTCGGCCACATTCTACAAACTTCAAAAACAATTTCCTGAAAAATCATTGGTTCTAATTGAGAAGGAAAATGATTTAGCACGTCACCAAACAGGTAATAATTCTGGTGTTATTCATTCAGGTTTGTATTACAAACCTGGGTCAATGAAAGCTAAAAACTGTGTCAATGGTAGACATGAGTTGGTAGCTTTTGCTAAAGAACATAATGTTGCTCATGATGTTTGTGGAAAAGTAGTCGTTGCAACTCATAAAAGTGAATTTAAATTCATGGATCAGATTTTTGAAAATGGTGTTGCTAATAATACTGAGGGAATAGAAAAAATAACTGCTGATCAAATTAAAGATATTGAACCACATGTAAATGGTATTGCAGGTATTTGGGTTCCATGTACTGGTATTATCGATTATGTTGGTGCAACCAATAAAATGGCAGAAATTGCTTGTGCTACAAATGAAAATAGTAATTTAATTCTAGGTGAAGAGGTCAAAGATTTTAGTCAAGATGGAGAATTAAAAGTCATTTATACATCTAAGCAAACTATAAAATCAAAATTTTTAATTGTTTGTGGAGGTTTGCAAGCCGATAGATTAGCTAAGAGTGATGGAGTTAAATTAAAAGAAAAAGTGGTTGGATTTAGAGGTGATTATTACGAACTAAACGATCATGCTAAACACAAAGTTAAAAACCTTATATACCCTGTTCCAAATCCGGAATTTCCCTTTCTAGGAGTGCATTTTACAAGAATGGTTAATGGCGATGTCGAGTGTGGCCCCAATGCAGTTTTTACTTTTAAAAGAGAGGGTTATGGTAAAACAGATTTTAGTATGAAAGATACTATTGATGCTTTGTCATACAGAGGTACATGGAATTTGTTTTTCAAAAACATGAAATTTGGTATTGATGAATATCGAAGAGCATTTTCAAAAAAGTTATTTTTAAAAACGTTGCAAGTGTTGATACCTTCTTTAACTATGGATGACTTAAGGCCTGGTAGGGCAGGTGTAAGAGCTCTGTTGCTCAGTGAAGACGGGGATACTAAAGATGATTTTAGAATTGAATACAAAGAAAATAGTATTCATATACTTAATGCACCTTCTCCTGCTGCAACTGCTGCTTTAGCTATTGGGGATGAAGTGAAAGAAATGGCTGTAAAACAATTTAACTTTTAAGTTAAAATAGGTTGTTAGTTATTTTGTATTTATTGAAAAAGTTATTCCAATCCCATAAGTAGTTCTCCATTATATTGTCAATCCTTTTTAAGAAAATTGGATTTGGGGAATTTAACTGTGCAAAATAATCTTCTTGATGTTTTCCAAGATTGTATTTAAAAAATATGGCTTTTGACATTCCATATAAAACGTTTTTAGAAGGATGATTTACTCTAGAAATATAAGATGAGTATTCTTCTAATAAATCTTTAATGGTGTTGTAGTCTGAGTCGTATGCAGCTGTAATTTGTTCGGTTATTAATCCATTTAGGGATATTTCTTCACTAGCAGGTAAAAATCTTTCTAACAATTTTAGATTTCCAGCAAATACAATGAAGATGAACTGATTGATATCTTTGTCGGAGATTAAAGGAGTTGAAGCTAGTTCAGAATCATTTTTAATGGCATCAATAACATCTGCAAAAGAATCTTCAATTGATCTTATTGTTGTCTTAACAAAAGATGAAGCCAATTGGGATTCAGTGATTTTCTTTTTTCTAAAAAGTGTTGATAACATTAAAAATTCTTTCTAACAAAAATATTTGTTGAAAGGCAAGAAATGCAGTATACACTAATTGGGTTTTCCACAAAGTTATTAACTATACTTTTTTTTGTTGACAATTAATAAGTAATATAAATGGTCTATTTAGTGATATTTTACTTGATAAAAAATATATTTGCGCTCAGAAATTTTATTATAAAATAATGGATAAGAATACTACAACAGGTTTTTTGCTGATTGGCGCAGTCCTAATGGCTTTTTTGTATTTGAACAAAGCTGATGAAACTGAAAGCCCAAAAGAATCTGTCACAACAGAGTCAAATGAAATAGTAAATATTGACTCAGAGGTTCCAAAAGAAACTATAACTCCAACTATTGATGCTATTGCAATTGATAGTAGCGATACTTTGGCTTTAAATGCTCAAAACCAAGCATTAGAATCAATTAATAGAAAAAAGTTTGGTTTATTTTACAAGGGTGCTCTTGGCGATGATAAAGAAGCTGTTCTTCAGAATTCTAAAATAAGATTGTCATTTTCATCTAAGGGAGCTAGAATAAATTCTGCTGAATTGGTAGAGTTGAAATCTGATGGTGTTTATAGGTTTAGAACCCATGATGATTTTGTTGATTCTATTAACAATCCAGTTAAGCTATTTGAAAAAGAGAATTCATTGCAAAACCTGAGGATAATTGATAAGGATAAATATATTCCTATCAATACCAGCGAGTTGTTTTTTAAATTAATTAGTAGTTCAGAAAATAATCTTACTTATCGATTAGAAACTGATAACCCAGAACAATATTTAGAATTTTCTTATACCCTTGAACCTGAATCTTATCATGTAGATTATCAAATTAAGTACCATAACTTAGATGATAAAGTAAGTTTAGATGATGTTGATTTAGAATGGTCTATGTTAGGTTTGTCTACTGAAAAGCTAGCTGATGATGAAAGAATGACTTGTTCAATCATGTATCGTTATCAAAATGAAGGAAGAGATTACATTGGAGAAAGGTCTGATAATGTTGAAAGTATTGAAGGTAATCTAAACTGGGTTGCCTTTAAGCACAAGTTCTTTTCATCAATATTAATTTCTGATGAGCCAATTAAAGAAGGTGAGTTAACTCAAAAACAATTGGAAAGTGATGATTATACGATTTCTTACAAGTCAGACTTAAGATTGCCATCTGATAGAGAAGTTAACCTTAAGTTTTTCTTTGGACCAAATGAATATGATCTGCTGGATAGCTACGATGCTGAAATGGACGGAATTATCAATTTAGGTTGGGGTATTTTTAGATGGGTTAATTACATAATGATTGAACCTATTTTTAATTTTTTAAAATCATGGGGCTTAGGTTTTGGATTGATTATTCTTTTACTTACTCTGGCGGTCAAGCTAATTATTCTCCCTCTTACTTATAAAAATTATACTTCATCTGCAAAGATGAAAGTTCTGAAGCCCGAGATTGCAAAAATCACAGAAAAGTATAGTGGAAAAACTGATAAGGATGCAGCCATGAAGAAGCAAAAAGAGACCATGGCTCTTTACAAACAGACTGGAGTCAATCCTATGGCTGGTTGTATTCCCATGCTTATTCAAATGCCAATTTTATTAGCGGTATTTAGGTTCTTTCCATCTAGTATTGATTTAAGACATGCAGGTTTTTTATGGGCTGAAGATTTAAGTTCTTTTGATTCAATTTATAATCTTGGATTTGACATACCCTTTTATGGAGATCATATTAGTTTATTTACATTATTGATGGCAGGATCAACTTTGCTTTATACCATAATGAACAGCAGTCAGATGAGTGGCGCTCAACAACCGGGAATGCCCAACATGAAAATCATTATGTATTTGTTCCCTATAATGATGATCTTTTTCTTTAACACTTATTCATCAGGTCTGAGTTACTATTACTTATGTGGTAACATGATGAACTTGGGAATTATGTGGGCCATTAAAAAATACATGGTTGATGAAGATAAAATTCGTTTGCAAATAGAACAGAATAAGAAAAAGCCAAAGAAAAAATCAAAATTCCAACAGAGAATGGATATGATTGCTAAACAACAACAAAAAAGAAGAAAGTAAAAACTGCATTAATATTTGTATATCTTCTATAAATACACTTATTTTGCACTTCAAAATTTTTTACAATGTCAAGAGTTTGTCAAATAACAGGAAAGAAAGTAATGGTGGGAAACAACGTATCTCACTCCAATAGAAAAACGAAAAGAAAATTCTATCCAAATCTTCAAACAAAGAAGTTTTTCATCCCTGAAGAAAATAAGTGGATTACTTTAAAGGTTTCTGCAGCAGCATTGAGAACTATTGATAAAAAAGGTATTTCTGCAGTTTTAGCTGAAGCAAAAGCTCAGGGTCAACTATAAGACTTTTAATTTTTTATTTAAAGAAGCCTTAGTACTTTAGTGCTAAGGCTTTTTTTATGAGATATACATTTATACTCTTCCTTTTTATTCCTTTTGTTTTGTATACACAAGAGGATAAGGAATTTTCTCCTTTAAAGGTTAATCCAGATACGTTGGGGATTTACGATGATGATTTACTTTCTAAAGAGTTTCATTTAGATCGTAGAAAATCTGTTCGTGCATTAATGCCGGCCAACAGTATGGTTATTTTTCATTCAGGTAAATTAAAAAATAGATCAAATGATGTAGATTACGAATTTCATCAAGATCCAGATTTTTATTATTTAACAGGGTTAAATGAAGCCAATAGTATGTTGATTATGTTTTCTCATCCTGTTGGTTTTAATGGAGATAGCATTCAAGAGCTTTTATTGCTTAAGAAAAGAAATGCAAATCAAGAAACTTGGGTTGGTAAAAAGTTAGGCGTTGATGGTGCTGAATTGATTTTAGGAATTGATAAAGCTTACTCCATTGATGATTTTGGGTGGGATTCAATTGACTGCTATCAATTTGACTCTATTTTCCTTCATGACCCTCAAGAGTCTGCACAACAAAATCTTGATTTTTTCAATTCTGATTATGCCATGTATGAGTTTTATGATATTAACTTTTCTGAGGTTAAAAAATGGATGTCTCAGCTTAGAGAAATTAAGACCGATGAAGAATTGACATTGATGAGAAAAACCATTTCCATCACCTGTGATGCACAAAAAGAGCTAATGAAAGTCTTAAAACCAGGCATGAAAGAGTATCAAGCAGAAGCTGTGGTTGAGGCGGTTTTTAAGATAAATGGTGCTGAATATCCAGGTTATCCCTCAATTGTAGGAGCAGCTGAAAACTCTTGTATTTTGCATTATACTACCAATAGAAAAACCATGAAGGGCAATCATTTGTTGCTTAGTGATGTTGGTGCTGAGTATCATGGTTATACAGCTGATGTCACCCGAACAATGCCAGTTGATGGGGTTTATTCAAAAGAAGAAAAATTAATTTATAACATAGTTTTAGAGGCGCAAAATAAAGCAATAGAAGCATGCAGGGTAGGTAACCCTTTTTATATTACCAATACCATTGCAACAACAGTTATTTCTCAAGGCTTGCAAGATTTAGGTATAATTAAATCGCCATTTGAAATAAGAAAATACTTCATGCACGGCACTTCTCACTACTTGGGTCTTGATGTGCACGATGCAGGAACCTATGGTGAGTTTCAACCCAATATGGTAATTACTGTAGAGCCGGGAATCTACATTAAAGAAGGTTCTCCTTGTGACCCGAAGTGGTGGAACATTGGAATTAGAATAGAGGATGATATTCTTATTACAGAGGGCGATCCTGAAAATCTTTCTGGGTGCATACCCAGAGAAATTGATGAAATTGAGAAGTTGATGAAAGAAGAGCCTCAAATTTTTAAAGATTTTTAATGAATACTATTTTGTCATTTTCAAATGGAATCATAAAGTACCTGAATATTTCTGTATTCTTTATAATGCTTGCTACA
>JBELEU010000081.1:0-8552 GCA_042093455.1 Crocinitomicaceae bacterium
AACGGCTACCAACAAAACCTAAACTGCATTAAAACGCAGTTTAGCCAGAACGTTGAACCTTTAATTACATTTTATTTATTCAGGAAAATTGATGTAAAGAAATTATGGCATCAATTTTGAAAGAGTTTAAACATAAAATCAATAGTTATGAAAACTTATACTACTCAAATCTATAAAAAAATAAATATTCTGTTTTTTCTTTTCTTTTGCATCTCTATGTATGGGCAAAACAAAACTACACTTCCTAATTATCTTGGTGAGAAATCTGAAAATTTGATTTCTTTAATACAAAACAACATGGAAAAATGGAAGAATGATAGTGGAGTTAACCCAATAGAAAATGTAATTAGTATAGCTTCTAATGATTATAGGTCAATCAATTACAATGGTGCAGAACAACCTAATACAATTGAAAATTTATCGCAAATTCCCGAATCTGATCTTAATCAGGTAAATTTTCAAATTATTAATGAAATACTTAACAATAAAATTGTTCTTAATGAACAAGAAATTGAATTCTGGAGTGTGTTCAAAAAAATAATAAACCTTCCTTTTGCAGAGGTTCATATAGGAAAAACTTATGGTGATCCACATATCGTGACATTTGATGGATATAGGTATTCTTTTCAAACTGTAGGCGAATACACACTCTGCACCAATAAGAAAGGTAATTTCGATATACAAGTACGACAAGAAGCTGTAAACGAATCTGTTTCGTTAAATACGGCAACAGCAATCAACGTAAATGGAGATACAATTTGTATTTATGCTAAAAATCATCCTGATGGATATACTAATCAACCTATAAGATTAAATGGAGATATTTTTAAGATGAAAAAAGCCACAACATTACTTAGAAATGGAGGCATCATTAAAATAAAGGGTTCTTCAATTACTGTTATATGGCCAACAGGTGAAGAAGCTACAGTTAGATTAGCTGGAAATTCTCTGAACGTAGTCCCCAAAGTTTTTTCTTCAAACAATGGAGAATATTTTGGTTTGTTAGGAAATGCTAATGGTAATCCTATAGATGACCTTATTTCTTTCAATGGGAATGTCTTCAAAACAGCTACTGCCTTTTATAAACTGGCCGACATCATATTTGATTCTGGAATTAAAAAAAGAATCATAAAAGCAGAAAAGGCTTATCAAGCAAAATTGATTACTAATTTTGGCAACACTTGGAGAATCAATGACAGTAGCTCTTTGTTCATATATGGCCCCAATGAAAACACCTTAACTTACACTGATTATTCCTTTCCTTTAACCCAATTCTCTTTAGCAGAAGTAGATAAAAGAGAAATTAATATTGCAAAAAAAGAATGCTTACTTGCAGGTGTTAACTCCCTTGAAATGATGGGATGTATTTCAGATATTATTGTAACCAAGGACAATAGCTTTGCTAAAGAAGCTGCTTTGTTGAGCAATAATGAAAAAATTCTTCAACGAAATTTTAATACTCATAATCCAATAAGAAAATCACCAACATTGGAGACTGTTCTAAAAAGAGAAATTGAAGAAAAAGAAGTTGCAAGAATAAAAGAAAAAGAAGAGAAGAAGAAAAACAGAAACACATTCCAATTGGGAAATTCCACCTATAAAATAATCAAAAAACAACCTGAATTAATTAGAGTTATGACATCAGATGAAGTCTCTCCTAGTGAAAAGCCAATAAAAGATGTTAAAGAAAAATTACCTGCCAAATTACCAATAGAGGAAAAGGCACCTGCCAAATTACCAACAGAGGTAAAGACACCAACCAAATTACCAACAGTAGAAAAGCCAAAAGAAAAAAAACCTACTATTTTGCCCAATTCAAAAACAAACAATAAGGCGACTATTGGAAGGAAATAATTAAAATGAGCGTTCTAATAAAATTAATTTTAATCGTATTTACAGCTCTAAATTCAACTATATCTTTTACTCAATCTAGATATAATCTTATATACGAACCACAATTTGGACAAATAATTGCGGCTGAAAATTTTAATGCAGGTATTCATTTATTAGATTATGTAGATTCATTAATTATTCCAAAAAAAATCATCAACAGCAAAAATAATTTTTCTAAAGTCATCAACCCTATTTTTAGATTTAGCAATCTATTCTTTACCAATTATCTATCGATAGACTATGCCATGACATTGAATCATGAAAGATTTGGACATGGATATAGAATTCTAGAAGTAGACGGTTCAATTGTTGAAATTGTTTACAACATGCCACCTCCATTTACCAATAAATTCTCTTACATATCCTTGAATTGGCCTTCAAATTTCACAATGCAACAAGAACTGATGGTCAATCTTAGAGGCTCGGAAACTAATCTTATTTTAACTGATTTTATGAGAAAAAACATATTATTAGACAATAGGTTTAATTACAATTTTAGATTGGCCTATCTATATGTAAGCAATGATATGCCTGGCTACACTGCATTTGTTTCAAATCCTTATTCTGACCCTAACAGTTACAGAAGAAATATAAATATATTATATGTAAGCCAGTGGAAACAAAACAAGACCTAAAAACAAAAATGTATTCAGAAGAAAATTATATTGAAATAAACCGACATTCTTGGAACAACAGGACAGATGCTCACATGAAATCGGAATTTTATGATCTTGAAGGATTTATGAATGGAAGAACTTCATTAAATGACATAGAGTTAAACCTTCTTGGAGATTTAAATGGTAAATCAATTTTGCATCTGCAATGTCATTTTGGACAAGATAGTATTTCATTAAGTAGACTTGGTGCTAAAGTCACTGGTATTGATTTATCAGATAAAGCAATCAACAAAGCAAAACAAATAGCAAGTGATTTAAAAACTAATACAAATTTTATATGTTGTGATATTTATGATTTACCAAATCAGTTAGATGAACAGTTTGATATCATCTTCACAAGCTATGGAGTTATAGGTTGGTTACCCGATTTAAATAAATGGTCAAAAATAATTTCTAGATTTCTAAAACCGAATGGACAATTTGTTTTTGTAGAGTTCCACCCTTTCGTATGGATGTTTGATGATAATTTTAAAAAAATAAAATATAATTATTTCAATTCTGGAGCAATTATAGAAAGTGAAGACGGCACTTATGCAGATAAGTCTGCAGATATAAATCAAGAATATGTAATGTGGAATCATAGCTTAAGTGAAGTAATAAATAACTTAATCCAAAATGAACTTGAAATAAATTCTCTTGATGAATTTGATTATTCACCGTACGATATCTTTGACAATAGTTTAAAAATTGACGAAAATAAATATCGAATTAAGCATTTAGAAAATAAAATACCTATGGTTTATTCCATCGTAGCTACAAAAAAAACAAATGCTTTATAAGCTATAATTTCATAATACTTGTCAAACCTAAAGCTATTTACACTAAATGATCTATTCTGGATAAATTTTAAAACTAATTGGGACTGTAAAATAGCAATCAACTTTTTTTCCTTGAATTTCACCTGGAATCCATTTTGGCATTGAAAGGATAACTCTTTTTGCTTCTTCATCAAGTTCTTTATTAATTCCTTTCATTATTTTAGGATCTGTAATTTCACCAGACTTTTTTACAACAAACCTCAAATAAACTTTACCTTGAATAAAATTTTTCTTTGAGTTTTCAGGGTATTTAATATTCTTTTTTAGAAAATTTAAAAAGCTATTCCTTCCATCTGGAAATTCAGGCTGCTTATCAGTAAAATCATATATTTCAACTCGGTTTTGACTTTCTTCCATTTGGGGAATATTAATTTCTAGTATTCGACTTTTAAACATTTCTTCACGATCATTAATCATATTTTGAATTTCAATTTGATGTTTTTCTCTTGAATCTAAAATAGCTTTTTCGTCTACTATCATATAATTTGAATTATAAATGATCGATCTTTTTTTAGAAAATGCTTTGTAAAAATTATCAGACCCTGCTCGAATAATATTAATTGAATCATACCTATCAGAAATAGCAATAAAAACACTATCTAGATTCTTTGAAAACCTTAATAGCTCTGTTTTTTTCTTTTTACTGTAAACTAAAAAATTTTCTGTAAAATTTGCTCTGTAGATAGTATCATACTTCAACGCTAATATTAAGCTATCTTTCTTGTTTACAAGTCCTTTTTTTTCTCCGTTACCAACTATGTAAAAATTACTTCGAAGACCTTTATTTTCAAATGCTTGGTGATATGCATATTTAGGAGCAAAAATGAAATTGCCTTTAAAATCTATAACTCCAACCTTTTCATCTTTAATTATATATCCCCTATTGAACTTAAAATCAAATGCATTATCAAACTTTGGAGAAATGACAACTTCACCCATACCTGAACGATAGCCATATTTACCACCTTCCTTAAATGGATAAAGAGTTTTGCTTTGTGCTCGACCTATTAGGCTTAAAAAAGTTAAAAACAATAAGATTAAAAATGACTTCATTTATGTGTTTAAATATTTCCGACAAATATAAATAGCTATTTTAAAAACGAAACAAAATAAATTAACAAAGCCCAATTAAAATAAAACTATTCAAAACAGTGATTTTATTATATTAGCATTAACAATACAAGTAATTAAAATGGATTCAAATAAACTTAAAAACACAATACATGGCATTCCAAAAGCAGAACTTCACCTTCACATTGAAGGAAGTTTTGAACCAGAACTTATGTTCGAAATAGCCAAAAGAAATAACATTTCTTTAGAGTATGATTCTATTGAATCCTTGAAAAAGGCATATAAATTCAACAACCTTCAAGAGTTTTTAGACATTTATTATACCGGGGCTCAAGCCCTAATTTACGAACAAGATTTCTTTGACCTTACCTGGGCGTATTTACAAAAAGTGCATTCGCAAAATGTTGTGCATGTCGAAGTTTTCTTTGACCCTCAAACGCATACTGATCGAGGAGTTTCATTTGATGTTGTGATTGAGGGTATTTACAAAGCATTAGAAAAAGCAAAAGCAGAATTTAAGATGTCTTACAAACTAATCATGTCTTACTTGAGACACTTAAGTGAAGAAGAAGCTTTTAAGACACTTGAATCTTCTCTTCCCTATAAAGATTGGATTGACGGCATAGGATTGGATTCTTCTGAATTAGGTAATCCACCAAACAAATTTTTAAATGTTTTTAAAGCCTCTGCAGAACAAGGCTATAAACTAGTGGCCCATGCTGGTGAGGAAGGCCCAGTTGAATACATTTGGGAAGCTCTTGACCTATTGAACGTAGTCAGAATAGACCACGGAAACCGATGTTTAGATGATGACAAATTGGTTGAAACACTAATTGAAAAAAAAATGGGATTGACCTTATGTCCACTTAGCAACTTAGAGCTTAAGGTGATAGACAAACTGGAAAACCACCCCGTTCTTAAAATGCTTGACAAAGGAATTTTAGCTACCATACACTCAGATGACCCAGCATATTTTGGTGGATACATGAATGAAAATTATTACGAAACAGCCAAAGCCTTAAACCTAAACAATAGTCATTTAATGCAATTGGCAATTAATGCTTTTGAAGTTAGCTGGCTAAGCGAGGAGAATAAAGAGAAACATATTTCTAACGTAAAAGACTATTTCAAATCTTTAAAATAAACTAAAACATTTATCATGAGTGTAACAAAAAAAATAGTGGGGATCTTTTTGATTGCATTTCTATTAATAACAGGATGCAATTCAAAAGAAGAACAATCTATAGACAAACTCAACAATAAGGAAGAAACAGTAGTATCTCCAAAAGAAATGCTAAAACAAGCCTATCAATTATTTAAAGAAGGTAATGATGAAGAATCTATTTTGTTAGCAAACAAAGTACTAGAATTCGGAAGAGAATCTAAAAATGACACACTTATCGGAAAAGCTTTGACCTCACTATGCAGAAATTCTCAGCGAAAACAAGATACCATAAGACTTGCTGAATTGAGTGCAGAATTGAGAGATTTAGCAGAAACCTCTGGCAATCAAAAATGGTTGATGTATATGGCTCACATGAATGCAGAAATGTGGAGATTAATAGGCAACATGGACAAGGCAGAAATGTATTACAACGAAAGCATGAAAATCAGTTTTGAAACTGGATCTACTGGTATGTACACTATAGATCATTTCAACAAATCATTTGTATCTATTGCAAAAGGAGATTATAAAACTGCTCAAGAATTAATCAGTAAATACTATCAATTAAGAAAAGAAAATGACCCCAAATCTGAAGATGCTTATGGTTTAATTGCTCTAGCCTATTTACTAGAACAAAAACAAAACTACGAAGCTGCTCATGAAGTTGCTGAAGTAACAAGAAGACTGTTTAAAGAACAAAATTTATTTCCTGAGCCACCTGATGAAAAACCATTAATAATGGTAGAAAATAAAATAAAAGAAATGTTAGATAGTAGTTCAATAAAAAAAATAAGTGAAGATTCCAATACTGAAACTGTATCATCATTGTTAGAAAGGTATTTAAGTAGTTAAATTTTTATAATCAACTTTTTTGACAAATTAGTAACTAAACAATAATTTTTTTGTTTTGATTTTTTCTTAAATTAAGACTTTACATACTAAATTAAAATTGGGAAAATTTAAATACATAGGCACTTTTTTAGGACCACTATTGGTTCTAACCACCTTTCATTTAAGTGGTGTATTTGCATACATTGGAATTTTTGTTTTGTACTTACTTATTCCAGTATTAGAAATCATTCTTCCTAAGGATAGCTACAACTTTACTAAAGCCGAAAAAAAGTTGGCTAAAGAAGATAAATTTTACGATTGGATATTGTATTTATTGGTGCCTTTACATCTTTTTGTAGTTTTTGATTTTTTGATAACCGTTACTAATCCTGAAATATTACTTTCTGACCTTATTGCATGTGTAATGATGATGGGCACACTATTGGGAGTTTTAGGAATTAATGGTGGACATGAACTTGGTCATAAATCTGATGAACCAATCAAATTACTTTTAGCTCACATTTTGCTTACCACAAGTATGCAAAATCACTTTATGACTTACCACAATAGTGGACATCACCGTGATGTGGCAACTCCAAAAGACCTTACAACAGCTCGAAAAGGAGATGTATTTTATATTTTTGCCATACGTTCTCAAATAGGCGGTTATTTTAAGACATGGCGATTAGAAGCTGAGAAGCTTAAAATGAAGAACAAAAATCAACTCTTAAATCCAATGATAATCAATACCATAGTTCCTTGGACGTTTCTGGGTTTAATTTATTTCTTTTTTGGAGCCTACGTTGCCCTACTCTATTTTGTAGCCAGTGTTTTTGGAATTTCTATTCTTGAAGCACAAAACTACTTTTCACACTATGGTTTAAAAAGGAAAAAAAAGGAAGATGGAACTTATGAAAGAGTAAAAGCTGAACATTCATGGAATTCAGATCATCAAATTGGTAGAATTATACTATTTGAACTCGCACGACATTCAGACCATCATTATATGGGTGCAAAGCCTTATCATCTATTAGAATCCAAAGAAGAAAGTCCAATGCTACCCTACGGTTATCCAGCCATGCTAATTCTTGCGTATTTACCTTTCTTTTTTATACCTATAATGAATAAGCAATTAAAGCTTTACAAAATATCATAAGAACATTAATCTGCGAAACCATAATATTTCAACTTACAAGATTTGTCAGTTCTAGAAATAGATATTTCATATCCTCCACCCATTCCTCTATTGTCAAAATAGATGCTACTTAAAACCCCAATAGAATCTTTACCCATAGTTAAATTTGAATTCCAACTAAACTCTCCTGTTGGCAATGGATTTACAACTTTAAGCGATGATCCATTTTCAACAGCTTTCCAATCATTACTGGATAAAGTTGGAATGTGTTTGGAAACATGATCTCCTGCATGAAATGAAAAGATTTCATAAGCTTTAGCGCCATCGCATTCATCAAATTCAAATTCGTTTTCTGTAAACAAATGATCACCAGTTTGTTCCGCCTCGTATTCTGAATTTCCTAAAGATTTACAATCCGATAATTGGAATCCATTTTCAATAAATCTAATGGCATCTTCTTGTATTTCCTGAGATTCAATCTTTAAATCGTATTCATTTAAAACGATTGCATTTTTCAACCAATAACTATCGTATTTTTCTAAAACAAACTCAAGCACATCGTATACATCATCATGAGTATCGTGAATATATCTTCTGAGTAAAAACCCCGATAATTCTGAATTTATATCAAAATACTTATCTGGCATTCCATCAACCCATTTATCGTCAGGCACTCTTGTTCCATACTCATTTGCAAGGTGATACAACACATCATCATTTTCAGTATAAGATTCTTTATATTTCTTAACCTCTTCTTCAAAACCTTTCTTTTCAAGGTTCCAATAAATAAACATTAATTTACGTGCAAATGGTGCAAATTTTTCGTGGTAGTACCCCCCCACTGTATAATTACCAATATTTAAATTTGGTTCTGGTGTTAAATTAAGCATCATCCACTTAAATAAAGCCGGGTTATAATAGGTGATGTAATCTTCATCGTGACCCAATATCAAATTCATTCC
>JBELEU010000082.1:0-8536 GCA_042093455.1 Crocinitomicaceae bacterium
AAATATGCCATTGTTTATTATTGAAGCTCATCATTTTGACAATAATGAATATGTTATTAATGAAAAGGGACTAACAGTTGATATTTTTAATGATATCCAAAAACATCAATCGGTTTTGTCTTCACTAAAAACCTCAAATTCCTTAGAATATGTTGTGGCTTCAGTTTATGCAGAGAAAAACAATCTTGATGATTGTTTGATGGTCAATTCAAAAGGTAATATTATAGAATCAACAAATTCGAATATTTTTATTGTAAGTAATAAAGTACTCTATACACCTCCAATATCTGAAGGTTGTGTTGGTGGTGTTACAAGAATGAATTTGATTAATTTATTGATTAAAAATAAGGTTGTTGTTTATGAGAGTAATTTAAATGCACAGCACCTTTTATCTGCTGATGAGATATTGTTAACTAATACTGTTAAAGGAATATCCTGGGTTTCTAGTTTTAAAAACAAACGCTATTTTAATAAAATTGGAAAGAAACTTATTACAGACTTAAATAACGAAATACTCAGTTGTCAAGAGGATTTAAAGGAAAGTTTGAAATTGCCTTAAATTTCCCACCTTTTTTAATTAGAATCGTCTTCCAAAGATCATTGTTATATTCAAATAGCTTATTATTTATGTAATTGGTAACTATCCACGATCGTGATTTCATTTCACTATCTAATTGTTCAGAAGACCAACCTGAATAACCAAGAAAAAATCTAATTTTATTTACATCAATAGCATTGATTTTGATTAGTTCAATGAGTTGTTCAAAGTCACCTCCAGTCCATAAGTTTGTATCAAGCTTTACAGACTCATTGACCATTTCACCATATTGATGAATAAAAAAAAGGTTACTAGCGTGAACAGGGCCACCATAGCTTACATCAAGTTTAGGAAGGTTTTGATCAGGTATAATTTGATCTAAAGTTAAGTCAAGTTTATTGTTTAATATAAAACCATAAGAACCTTCATTATTGTGTTCACACAGATATATAACTGATCTTGAAAAATGATCATCAGTCATAAATGGTTCAGCCAATAAAACACAGCCTTTACTAGGCTTCATTTTACTTACTTTACTAATATTTTCAAATAGATTAATCAATGGTTACTAGTAAATTTATGTAAATTTTTAATAAACCAAAATTTTGATAAATAGACTTTTACTAATTAATGAATTGCACTTCTCCAAGGGAGTGAAGATGTCACTTTTGCTTCCTGTTCAAGAATTTGATTTACTCTTTCGTCAACTATATCATCATCAAAGTAAAATTTAGCCATTTTTATAAAAGCGTCAATATGTTCTAATTCTTGTTTGTGAAGGTTTAAGTAGAACTTTGCAATTCTTTTGTCTTCAATTGTTTCTCCAATTAATTTAAACCTCTCAGAACCTCTTAATTCAGCAACAGAAGCAATTATTAATCTGTCCATGAACAGTAAATCTGAATCAGAACGAACTATGCTTAGTAAACCTTTAATGTATGGATCTTTTTGGAAAACACCATTCAATGTTTCTCCTCTGTAAAGTAACAGGTCGTGAACCTGTCTAAAGTGCATTAATTCTTCAACTGAAATTTGAATTAGTTCATTAATTATTTCATGGCGATTGGGGTATTTTGCAATCAATGACAAACACATGTTTGCTACTTTTCTTTCAGCATCAGCATGGTCTTGTAAAAAAGAATCTATGTCTTTGATTGCTTCGACTGCCCACTCTTTAGGCGTTTCATATTTTAATTTAAAAGTCATGATATATCAATTTCGTTTCCAAAAATATGGAGTAAATAAAACACATACTGTAAAAAGCTCAAGTCGGCCCATTAACATTAAAAATGATAAAACCCATTTTCCAGTATCAGGAATGTGTTGAAATGTTTGAGCAGGTCCAACAGTTTCAATTCCTGGCCCAACATTACTAATTGCTGATGCGACTGCACTAATAGATGTCATGAAATCAACACCAATAGCAGTCATTATTATTGACCCAATTGTAAAGATGAACAGGTATAAAAATATGAAAGCCAGTAAGTTATATGTTATTTGACTTGATATTGTCTCCTTGTTAAGTAAAACAGGAATCACAGCTTTTGGATGAATTCTTCTTTTAAATTCAAGCAACCCATTTTTTATTAATAGAACAATTCTTACAATTTTGATCCCACCACTTGTACTTCCTGCAGAGGCGCCTGAAAAAAGAAATAAGAAAAATATAAATGTAAAAAATGCACCCCATGTGGTATAATCTGCAGTTGCAAACCCAGTTGTTGTTATAATAGACACCACTTGGAAAGACACGTCTCTAAATGATGACAATAGGCTGCCTGTTTCATTGTGTACATGGTGATAATAGGATAGTAGTAAAGCGATTGATATTACCGATAAGAAATACCACTTAAATTCATCATTTTGAATGAATTTTTTAATTTTTAATTTAAGACCAAAATAAAGTAAAGTAAAGTTCGTTCCAGCTGCTAGCATAAATAGCATTATGATAGCTTCAACATAGTAATTGTCAAATGCAGCAATACTATCTTGTTTTGTTGAGAAACCTCCAGTGGAGGTGGTGGTTAAACTATGATTAATTGCATCAAAAAAGTTAAGTCCACAAAACATTAAAAGTATAGTTTCTGTAATTGTTAAACCTAGGTATATTAACCATAAACGTTTTGCAGTCTCTTTAATTCTTGGATGTATTTTATCTTTTGTGGGGCCTGGTGCTTCAGCAACAAAAAGTTCCATTCCTCCAATCCCTAACAGAGGAAGAATGGCAATTGTTAGTACAATAATTCCCATTCCACCAATCCATTGAGTCATACTTCTCCAAAATAAAATACTTTTTGGTAGTGACTCAATGTTGTCAAGAATGGTTGATCCAGTTGTTGTAAAACCTGACATTGTTTCAAAAAATGCATCAGTAAATGAAGGGATTGATCCAGAAAAAATAAATGGAAGTGAGCCAAATAAACTCATAAATAGCCATCCTCCAACAACAATTAAGTAGCCATCTCTTTTTTTGATTTCAGAATTTCTATCAGTTTTAGTACTTAAACGCATAATAAAACCAAAGAATAGAGTTATGAAACTACATATAATAAAGTCTTGAAAAATATCCGAACCGTCATAGTAATAAGCAAATGGCAACGACAATAGCATCAACGAGCCATTCAATAACATTAGAGTGCCAATAACGTGAATTATCACGCCATTATTAAAAAGCTTTTTATTTCTACTGGAAGAATTTTTCAATTTCTTGTATGGATTCAGTTAGAGAGAAAACAACTGTTTTATCGTTTTCTATCAATTGGAAGTTTCCAAAGGGTATAATAGCTATCCCATCTCTAATGACTCCGGCAATGTTAGAAGTCTTTGGAAATTTAAGAGTTTTAATAGGTGCAGTGGTGACTTTAGAGTTAGCTTTTACAACAAATTCAATAATTTCTGCATCAACTCCATGTAAGTTTGCGACAGAAGAAACATTTCCTTTTCTCACATATTTAAATATGTTACTAGCTGCAATAATTTTTTTGTTAATTAAAGTATCAACTCCAATAGATTGAGATAGGTGGATATAGTCAAAGTTCTCAATTCTTGCAATAGTTTTTTTAATTCCGTATTTCTTTCCAACTAGAGATGACATTATATTCATTTCTGAATCAGCAGTAACAGAAATTAAGGCGTCCATATCAGTTAAACCTTCTTCTTCTAAAAGTTTAACATCATGACCATCCATGTTTATAACTAATGTTTTGCTTAGCATTGCTGCAATTTCCTCACATCTGTCTCGGTCTTTTTCTACTAAAGTTACTCTGTAATGTTTCTCAAGCAATTCTGCAGTATATACACCAATTCTACTTCCGCCTAAAATCATTATATCTTTGATTTTAAAATTTTCGCGTCCACAAATTTTAGTTAATTTTTCAATGGATTCTTTTAAGGAGATAAAGTAAACAATATCATTTTCTTTGAGAACTGTGTCGCTATTTACCAGTAGAGTAGAGTCGTTTCGATGAAGAGCTAAAGGCTTAAAAGTAAGATTAGGGTTTAGTGATGCACTTTCTTTAACAGTTTTATTTATTAATGATGAATCATTAGTCAGTGAAATTCCAAAAACAGTTAGTTTCCCATTCTCAAATTCTAAATCGTCTGTAAATGATGCTTGTCGTATGAGTCTTTCAATTTCAAGAGTTGCTAAATGAGTAGGGGAGATAAGCGTGTCAATTCCCAATTCATTGTAAAAATGATCCTTTTTTTGTTTTATTAGAGAAACATCATTGACTCTTGCAATAGTTCTTTTTGCTCCAAGCTTTTTGCCGAGAATTGAAATCAACATGTTGGTTTCTTCACTAGATGTAACGGCTATAAGTAAATCACAAGTGCTTATTAATTTCTGGTCAATCATTCCAATTGATTTCGCATCTACAGGAATAGTAAACACATCAATTTGAGTTGAAATAGACTTTAACCTTTCTTCATTTTTATCTATTAAGTATATGTCATGAGATTCATCAGCAAGTAATTTTGCCAAATGAACTCCTACATCTCCAGCACCAGCAATGATAATTTTCATTAAAAGGATTTATACAAATATATACGGTTAAAATAAAATTGCTCTATTTTTCTTATTTATCAAGCAATTTTTATGTTACTTATTGATTCAGAATTATTATTTATTATTTTTTTTATTGGGTTGAATTGATTTCTTAGAGTAGGCCATTCCTCTTTATTTTTAGAAAATAAATCATAAATTTTATTTTCATATTTCTTTAAATTAAAAGATATTGATGCTGCTGTAACACTTGGCACACAACATTCTCCGACTGTTTTCCCGATTATTTTTAGCCCTTGATTATGTGCTTTAAATGCAGCCATTTCATACCTATCTAAAAATTCAACAATTGCATTATCTCTATGATTCGAATTTTTAAAAGAAGTTACCTCATTGGGCCAAATTAAATATTCTGGTTTAAGTTCAATTTGTAGATTGTTTTGAATATTACTGTTTATGCAAATGTAGGTAGATTGAATTATGGTGTTCTCAATTTGAGAAATGTCTAATTTTGAATTAACAATATCGTCAATGTACTCTTTGTTAAATGTGAATTTCACACCTGTTTGAGAGCACCTTTTTTGTATTATTTGATCAATGTATTGTATAAAGACCTCTCTATATTTTTTGTGATATAAATCATTGTTTTTATTTTTTAAACTAACTATTTCATTGAGATTATTCAATGATTTATTCATCAATGACAATGCACTATAATTCTCATATGAATTTCTTGTGAAATTTTGAAAATTACTATTTATCAAATTGGATATTAATGCTTTTTCGGCTGTGTTGTAGTTTTTAAGTTTATAGTTAACTCCAAATGCATTTGAGTTATTAATTTTTAATAAAAAAACATCAAATTGTGATGATAAATTAGACTTTGTTTTTAAAGCTAACCATGAATTATTGTCTTCATCTTCAAGAGACATTTGCTTTTGCTTTTTATTGGATAAAGTATCGTTAAATGGCAAAGACTCGCCATTTAACCAAGTTTGACTATTTAGCTTTTTATTGAATCTAATAAAACTTCTAATCGTTTCTTTATTGTCAATGAAAATGAATTCCCCATTTTTTAATGAAAGTATCTTCAATTTATGATCATAATCAAAATAACAACCAACCGCATTAGTTATCCCTGGATATAGCTGAGGGAGCTCTTTAATGTAGCTCTCAATAGGGTGGTTGATAAAGTTGAATAAGTTCATTTGAGTGTAAAATTAAGTAAAAATTAAGTTTATTGTTTAATTTTTAAAGTAAAAAATTAAGCTATTATTTAAATTTATAGTCTAAAATAAAGCTATAAATAGGTGCTTAATTTATAATTGCTCATATAATTCAATTATTAAATTTGTTAAATTAATTAAGTAATTATGAGTTTTTTTAAGTTTAATACCTTTTCTAGAAAAATAAAAAATATCATTAAAACTTTAGAAATCTATATTTATGAAAAGGCAATAAAAATGTTTGATTAGATGATTGATAAACTAAAGACTTTATTTAGAGACTTAATTTATGAAGAAGGTTCAATCCCTATTTCTAGAGCTGAAGAAGTGGTTAGGTTACACAAAAAAAATAAATTTAAATCCAGATTATAGTACACATACATTGATAGTAATTCAATTTGTTTTAGTCATAGTCATTACTTTTTATATTTTAGCAATTCATTAAATTTATAATATGTCAAATATAAAGTTTGGAACAGATGGTTGGAGGGCAATAATTGCAAAAGATTTTACTGTTGAAAATGTTGCTAGAATTTCTTATGCAACTGGTTTATGGGTGAAAGAGAATTTTCCTAACCCTTCAATAGTTATTGGTCACGATTGTAGATTTGGTGGGGAATTGTTTGTTGAAACATCAGTTAAAGTATTCATTTCTTTAGGTATCGAAGTTCATGTAGCTAAAGGTTTTATCACCACACCAATGATTTCATTGGGTGCAAAAAAATTAAATGCTTCTGTTGGCGTGGTTATGACTGCAAGCCATAATCCACCATCATACAACGGTTTCAAGCTAAAAGGTCACTATGGAGGGCCTTTAACAACTGATAAAATTATCGAAGTTGAAAATCTTATTCCTGCAAATAATCCTGTTATTTTAGATTCAATTTCAATTGATGAGGCAGTGAATTCTGGATTGGTTAAATGGGTAGATTTAGAACAAATGTATTTAGATGTTGTTGAGTCTTCATTTGATCTTGAGGCTATCAAAAATTCAGGAATGCATTTTGCTTACGATGCAATGTACGGTGCAGGTCAAAATGTCATGAAAAAAATTCTTGATAATATGACTTTTCTTCATTGTGAAAACAACCCTTCTTTTTATGGTCAAGCACCTGAGCCAATAGCAAAAAATTTAACTGAATTTTCAGAACTAATTGTTAATGACGGAACTATTGCAGCTGGTTTAGCTACTGATGGTGACGCGGATAGGATAGGATTGTATAATTCAAAAGGAGAGTTTGTTGACTCTCATCATATTATTTTACTATTGTTTTTGTATTTACACAAATCAAAAAACATGACTGGAAAAGTTGTAGTTGCAGCTTCTACGACACCAAGAGTTGTTCGTTTAGCTAAAATGTGGGGGTTTGAGCATGATACTGTTGAAATTGGATTTAAGCACATTGCTAAGCAAATGATTACAGAAGATGTTTTAATTGGTGGTGAAGAATCAGGCGGAATAGCTATTAAAGGTCATATTCCTGAAAGAGATGGTATTTGGATGGGGTTAGTTATTTTTGAATACATGGCAAAATCTGGAAAGTCTCTTGAAAATCTAATTTCTGAAGTCTACGAACTAGTAGGTGAATTTAAATATTGGAGAGATGATTTACATTTAGATGAGGATTTAAAGCAATCTATAGTTGCAAAATGTAAAGCTGGGCAATTTACTAAATTTGGGAATTACACAGTTGATTATGTTGACACTACAGATGGTTATAAGTTCATTATAAATGATGATGAATGGTTAATGATAAGGCCATCTGGCACTGAACCTGTTTTAAGATGTTATGCTGAAGCCAAAACTCTTGATGGAGCCAAACAATTATTAGCTGCATGCAAGGCTGAAATAGGAGTGGGGTAATTACCTGTTTCTTATCTTTCTATCCTTAGGATGTTTTATGTAATATTTAAGTAAGATTGTTTTAGATTCATTGGGTTGTAAAGTTACCGTCCAATCTATTTTCCCGTTAACACTATTTAATTTACCTCCACTTAATTCTTCGTAAATAACATCAAGTCCTTTGTCTCTAGAAACTGGTATTTGATCAACAAGTCTTAAAGTAATTTCTTTATTTTTATTGTTTCTTATTTTAATCTCATAGCCTTTGTCAATTTTTTGTTGGCTGCCAATTGTTGACGAAGAAGAATAGTCTTTTATCATATTTCTATCGATAATTATTGATTTATCTCTTCCTAAAGAAAGTGAAATAGTATTTTTAATAGACTTTGTATTTAAATATGTTTCTCCAACAGAAGATCCGCGATAGTAAATGTTAGCTTTTCCAGGAAGTAAATTATGATTTCCAATTCCAGTTAGGTTAGCCATCAAGAATGCATCTTTATCTTTTTTAGGAATTGAATAGTAATCATAGTTTGTAGGTATACTAAGTTTTTGAATTTCTATATAGTTAGTTTTTCCGTTTGAGGGGATGTTGTACGGAATCTGAATATCATATTTGATAAAAACTCCTCCAAAATTTACAATAGTAAAGTCAGCACTTGATGCTGATTCATCATCCATTTCATAAGAAACACTTTCTATAATTGCACCTTGTTCATATAATGTATTTGATGTTAAGTTGTATCTTTTTTCTGATTTATATTCAGGAAGAAATGATAAGTAATTGGCACTAAAATTTGGTTGTTTGTTTGATTGATTTAATTTTCCAGTCGAAAGAGATAGACTAACATTTTCCCAGTCTTCTTTTGTGTTCTGATAAACTCTAGCTTTGTATGTTAGTTCAATTGGAGAGGAAACATCAACTG
>JBELEU010000083.1:0-8526 GCA_042093455.1 Crocinitomicaceae bacterium
AGAGAAGGAGCTTTTAAAGGTGGTAATTATGGTTACATTGATTCTATTGGCAATCAAGTAATTCCAGCTATTTATGATGGAGCTATGAGTTTTTCAAATGGTTTAGCAAGTGTGGCAAGAGGCTTGGGAAAGGAATCAAATTATGGATTTATAGATCATTCAGGAAAAACAGTGTTGAATTTTATTTTTTCCAGAGCAAAGAGTTTTAAAAATGAGTTAGCTTTTGTTAGAATTGGGGATTATAAGACTGGGGTTGAAGGATATATCAATAAAAAAGGGAAGTTTATTTGGAAAAAAAATAAATCAAAGTTATGAGTGAATGGAACAAAGTTAAGCAAGACTTAGACTTATTGAGTGAATCAAATAGTGAATCTTCATTACAAGGAAAAAAACAAAAAATTGCATACCATTTTAAAAAAATCATGGAAGTTCTTGATTTAGACCTCTCTGATACTAGTTTGATAGATACACCTAATAGAGTAGCTAAAATGTATGTTGATGAGCTTTTTTCAGGTTTGAATGATCAAAATAAACCTGCTATTTCTAAGTTTGAAAACAGTTATAATTATTCAGGAATAATTCTTGAAAAAAACATTCAGATGTATTCAGTATGTGAGCACCACTTTGTCCCTATTATCGGAAAAGCTCACGTTGCTTATTTTGCAAATGAAAAAATTATTGGATTGTCTAAAATAAATAGAGTAGTATCCTATTTTGCAAAACGTCCCCAAGTTCAAGAAAAACTAACTGTTCAAATTGTTGAGTTTTTGAAAGATGTTCTTGAAACTCAGGATGTTGCATGTGTTATTGAAGCACAGCATTTATGTGTTAGCATGAGAGGAATTAAAGATGAATCAAGTATGACTACAACGGCTGAATATTCTGGTAAGTTTTTAGATCTTTCTGTGAAAAATGAATTCTTAACTTTACTCTCTTCAAAATAAATGGAAAAAGAAATCAAAATATATAACTCTCTTACTGGTGAGAAAGAAGTTTTTAAACCAATAAATAAAGGAAGTATTGGTGTATATGTTTGTGGCCCAACTGTTTACAGTGAAGTTCATTTAGGCAATTGTAGAACCTTTGTTTTTTTCGATACAATGGTTAGGTATTTTAATTTTTTAGGATACAAAGTCAGATATGTAAGAAACATAACAGATGTAGGACATCTTGAAAATGATGCTGATGAAGGCGAGGATAAAATTTCTAAAAAAGCAAGGTTAGAGGATTTAGAACCTATGGAGATTGCTCAAAAGTATTCCAATGATTTTCATAATGTTATGAATTCTTTTAATGCAATTTCTCCAAATATCGAACCTACAGCCTCAGGTCATATTATTGAACAAATCAACATGGTAGAAAAAATCATAGAAAATGGTTTTGGATATGTAGCAAATAATTCGGTCTATTTTAATGTCGCTAAGTATATTGATGAAGGATATAATTATGGTGAATTAAGTGGTAGACAAGTGGATGATCTTATTTCTGGATCAAGAGATTTAGATGGCCAATCAGATAAAAAATCTCCAAATGACTTCGCTTTGTGGAAAAATGCAGATTCATCACATATTATGAAATGGAATTCACCATGGGGAAAAGGCTTCCCAGGTTGGCATCTAGAGTGCTCAGCCATGAGTCACAAATATTTAGGATCAAATTTTGATATACATGGGGGAGGGATGGATTTAAAATTTCCTCATCATGAGTGTGAAATTGCGCAAGGCGTTGGTGCAGGAGCTACTAAACCAGTTAATTATTGGATGCATGGAAATATGCTTACATTAAACGGAAAGAGAATGTCTAAAACAACGGGTAATACTATACTTCCTGGAGAACTATTTAGTGGTGATTCAGATCTTCTAGATAAAGCTTTCTCACCTGCTGTAGTTAGGTTTTTTATGATGCAATCTCACTACAGAGGGGTGCTTGACTTTTCAAACGAAGCGCTAACTGCCTCTGAAAAAGGCTATAGGAAATTAATGGAAGCATTAAATATTCTCAAAAGACACGATTATTCTCAGAGAAATATAGATTCAACTATAAGTACTAAAATTAAATCAATTTGCAGTTCTTGTTACACTAATATGAATGATGATTTTAATACACCTAAAGTTGTAGCTAATTTATTTGAATTGGTTTCCATCATTAATACCCTAAATCAAAATAATAGTTTAGGTACTGTTGATTCAGAATCTTATGCTCTTTTAATAAATACAATGAATGGTTTTGTTGAAAATGTTTTAGGATTGGAATCCCAAGTTAACGAAAGTGCTGAACTTACTGAAGATTTAATAAAAATGGTTTTGGAATTAAGAGCTGTGGCCAAAACAAATAAAGACTATTCCATGTCTGATAAAATTAGAGATGAATTAACTAATCTTGGAGTTACTATAAAAGATGGGAAGTCTGGTACTACTTTTGATATAAAATAAATATGAATTTAATTTCTAAATCTATTGTAATCTTTTTCTTCCCTTTGTGCCTTACTGCTCAAAATATTGATTTAATTTTTGGAGATAAATCTGAATTGTACTTTAGTTTTGAAGTTAAAAGTAAAACGGAGTTAGACATGGTTTCAAAGTTTATTTCTATAGACCATAAATCTACAAAAGACAAAATTTACGCTTATGCTAATAAGACAGAATTTTCTGATTTTTTAAAATTTGAAATAGATTATCTATTGGTTTCTGAATCTATTCATAAACCTAATATTTCATCTAGATCGAGTTGGAATTATTATCCATCATATTCAGAATACACTTCAACTATGCAAGCCTTTGCAGATTCTTTTCCTTCAATATGTAAACTTCACAATTTAGGAACGCTGAGCTCAGGTCATAAACTACTAGCTATTCAAATATCTGATAACGTAGGAGTTGATGAAGATGAGCCATCTTTTTTATATACTTCATCGATGCATGGGAATGAGTTAACAGGATATGTGTTAATGCTTAGACTTATAGATGAAATTCTTAAAGGTTATGGAAGTAATAGCAAGTATACTTATTTGGTTAATGAAGTAGACATTTGGATCAATCCCTTGGCTAATCCAGATGGAGCATATATAAATGGAGATAACTCAGTTTCTGGAGCAACTAGATACAATGCTAATGGTGTTGATTTAAATAGAAATTATCCTGACATAATAGATGGGCCCAATCCAGATGGTAATTCATGGCAAGAAGAGACCATAATTTTTATGGATTTGGCTGACTCAGTTCATTTTAATTTGTCTTGTAATTTACATACTGGAGCAGAAGTTTTTAATTATCCATGGGACAGATGGAGTAATTTGGCTGCTGATGACGATTGGTGGCAATATGTTTCAGCTCAGTATGCAGACTCAGCACATTTGAATTCTTCAAACGGTTATTTTAATGATTTAAATAATGGCATAACTAACGGTTGGGATTGGTATGAAATAAATGGAGGAAGACAGGATTTTATGAATTATTTTAAATTTTGTAGAGAAGCCACACTAGAATTGTCATCTAATAAAATTCCACCTGGAAGTTTGTTGCCAAATTATTGGATTGCAAATGCTCCATCATTAATTAATCATATTGAACAATCTACGTTTGGTTTAAGAGGAATTGTAACAGATAGTTTAACTGGGGTTCCTGTCAAAGCAAAAGTTGAAATAATTGGTTTTGATGTTGACAGCTCTCATGTTTATTCTGATCTTCCCGTAGGTAACTATCATCGATATTTATATCAAGGTCAATACCAAGTTACGTTCAGTAAACCAGGTTACAATTCAAAGACCATAACAGTATCAATTAATAATGATACACCTACATATTTGGATGTTCAACTTTCCCATCAAAACAATAGTGTTGGAATAGAAATTCAAAAAAATCCCAAAACTATCGTAAATTCGTATGATATTTTGGGAAGAAGTAATTCAAATCAAAAAAACAGAATCATCATTAACAATTACAGTGATGGATCTTCAGAAAAGAAAATAATTATTGAATAAATACAAATAAAATGAAAAAACAAATAATAATAGTTGCACTGACAGCGATATCATCTACTTTTTTCTCTCAGGAAAAAATGTCAAATAAAAAAGACGGTAAGTATGAATTTACTGTACTCAAAGATATTGAAGCTACTGATGTAAAAAGCCAAGACAGAACCGGAACATGTTGGAGTTGGTCGTCATTGTCATTTATGGAATCTGAAGTGATAAGGATGGGAGGTCCAAAAGTGGATCTATCTCCCATGTACATTGTTCGAAATGCTTACGTTGGTAAGGGGGTAAATTACCTTAGAATGTATGGTAATTTTAATTTTGGTCCAGGTGGCGCATTTCATGATATCCCCTGGGTAATTAAAAGACATGGTATTGTTCCAATTGAAGCCTATGAAGGTTTAGAATATGGGGAAAAAACACATAATCATTCAGAAATGAATGGAATGCTTGAAGCTATGTTGAAAGTTTTGAAAGAAAAACCCCAAAAAGATAAATTAACTCCAAATTGGAAGTCAGCTTATACTTCTGTAGTTGATGCTTATCTTGGAGATTTGCCAGAAAACACAGAGGATTTTAAATTTAAATATGATGGAAAAGAGTATACGCCAAATTCTTTTTCTAAGTTCTTAGGATTAAATATGGATGATTATATTTCATTAACATCATATACTCATCATCCTTTTTATTCTTCTTTTATGCTAGAAGTTCCAGATAACTGGGCTATGCAACAGTGCTATAATATTCCATTAGATGAATTTATGAGTGTTATGGAAGATGCAATAAATGATGGATATTCGTTTGCATGGGGAGCTGATGTTTCTGAAAAGGGTTTTTCATTTAGAGACGGCTTAGCCATTGTTCCAGCTGATGAATCTACTATCAGACAGAGAGGAAGAGATAACAAGCACTTTAGTGATGCTGGAGCAGAAAAAATTGCCAATTGTTTTGATGAGCCAGTTGAAGAGAAAGTCATTACTCAAGAAATGAGACAAGAAGGATATGATTCTCAAACTACTACTGACGATCACGGAATGCATATCACAGGTTTAGTTAAAGATCAAAAAGGAACTAAATATTTTATTGTAAAAAATTCATGGGGAGACGACAGAAACGATTGCGATGGATATTTTTATGCTTCATTTCCATATGTGAAATATAAAACAATGAATATTATGATACATAAAGATGCGCTTTCAAAAGATTTAAAAAAGAAGCTTGGTCTTTAATTAAATTTTAATGAAGTACGTTTTTATTTTTTTGATAAGAATATATCAAAAAGTAATATCACCTTTATTTCCAGGATCATGCAGATATACACCAACATGTTCCCACTACAGTATCGAGGCAATTAAAAAATTTGGTGTCATTAAAGGAATATATTTAGGTTCTAAAAGAATAATTAAGTGTAATCCTTGGGGAGGGTATGGATATGACCCTGTTCCAGAAAAAGATAAAACTGAATAGAATGCTTAAGATAGACATGCACACCCACATAATGCCAAAAAATTTACCCGATTGGGAAAACAAATTTGGATATGGTGGATTCATAAAACTTGATCACCATAGAAAAGGGTACGCAAGAATGATGCAAGGGGATAAGTTTTTTCGAGAAATCAACGAAAATTGCTGGGATCCAATTGTCAGAATTGAAGAATATAAACCTTATAATACTTCAGTTCAAGTTGTTTGCACCATACCTGTTCTTTTTGCTTATTTTGCTAAGCCTGAGCATGGGCTAGAAGTCGCTGAATTTCTTAACGATGATATAGCTGAATTAGTAAAAAAACATCCAAAAAATTATATCGGATTAGGAACACTGCCAATGCAAGATCCTGATTTGGCTGTTAAGGAATTACACAGGATTAAGGAAATAGGACTTGTAGGAGTTCAGATTGGTTCAAACATTGAAAATAAAAACCTTCATGAACCTGAATTTTATCCTATCTGGGAAGCTTGTGAAAAACTTGGATTAGCTGTCATGGTACACCCATGGAACATGATGGGTTCAAAGCATATGGGTCGCTATTGGCTTCCTTGGTTAGTGGGCATGCCCGCAGAGACATCAAGAGCTATGTGTTCTATGATTTTTGGTGGAATTTTTGATAAATTCCCAAAATTGAGAGTTAATTTCTGTCATGCTAGTGGTTCGTTTATGGCTACTTTAGGTCGTATTGAGCATGGCTTCAATTGTAGACCAGATTTAGTTGCCATTGATAATCCTGTAAACCCCAGAGACTATTGTGGTAAATATTGGGTGGACTGTATAACACATGACCCTTTAATGTTAGAATACATTTTAAAAATGCAAGGCTCAAAGCGTATCACCCTAGGAAGTGATTATCCGTTCCCATTGGGAGATTTAGAGATTGGTGCGTTTATAGAGGAAATGAAATTAGAAAGTAATGTTGTTGACGATATATTTTGCAACAGTACATTAGAGTGGTTGGATTTAAAAAAAGAACAATTTATACAATGAAACAAGTAGCTTTAATTATTTGCCTAGCAGCAATTGGAAATAGTTTTTTTAGTCAGCACGGATATTGGCAACAGAAAGTAGTATACAACATGGACATTGATATGGATGTAAATGCACATCAATTTTCAGGAAAACAAGAAATAGTTTACACAAACAACTCACCAGATAAGCTAAATAAAGTTTTTTTCCATCTTTATTACAATGCATTCCAACCAGGTTCAATGATGGATGTTAGATCAAGAACTATTGAAGACCCTGATCCAAGAGTTGATGATAGAATTTCAAAATTAACACCAAACGAAATAGGTTATCATAAAATTTCATCAATTACTGATAAAAAAGGCAATAAACTTTCTCACAGTGTTGATGGAACCATCATGGAGGTCAAGTTAAATAGTACTTTAAATCCAGGAAAGTCAACTAAAATAAACATTGAGTTTAAAAGTCAAATTCCTATTCAGATTAGGCGAACGGGTAGAGATAACTCTGAAGGAGTAGCATATTCAATGACTCAGTGGTATCCAAAGTTGTGTGAATATGATAAAGAGGGATGGCACTCAAATCCATACATTGGTAGAGAATTTCATGGGATATGGGGAGATTTTAATGTCAATATTTCAATTGATAAAGATTATATGATAGGTGGAACAGGAACTTTACAAAATGCACAAGAAATTGGATTTGGATATGAGGATCCCCAAAAGCCTATTAAACAGTCAAATGGGGGAGGTAAGTTAACCTGGGAGTTCAGTGCTAAAAATGTGCATGATTTTGCTTGGGCTGCCGATAAAGATTTCATTCACCATACAACCCAACTAAACAATGGAATGACTTTACACTTTATTCATAAAGACGATTCATTAAACCAAAACTGGTTGGATTTAGAGTCGTATGCTAAAAAGTGTTTTCAATATGTAAACGCTAACTACGGAGAATACCCATATGAGAATTATTCGATAATTCAAGGTGGAGATGGAGGGATGGAATATCCAATGTGTACACTTATTGCAGCTGGTGGAAGTTTTAAAGATTTAGTTAGTGTAACAGTCCATGAATCTGTTCATAGTTGGTTTCAGGGTTTATTAGCTACCAACGAAGCTAAATACGAATGGATGGATGAAGGTTTTTGTACTTTTGTCCAGTATGAAACACTTAATTTTTTGTACGAAAGAAAGGTTTTAAACCCTGTTTCAAGACAATATGCTAGCTACATAAGATTAGCTAATTCTGATTACCAAGAGCCGCTTTCTACACACGCAGATTTTTACAAAAGAAATTACGTTTATGGGATAAGTGCATATAACAAAGGGGCGGTTTTTCTTTCTCAATTGGGATATATTATTGGTCAAGATTTTCTTAAAAAAGGAATGAAAGAATATTTTGATTTATGGAAATTTAAACATCCAACTCCGACTGATTTTAAAAGAGTTATGGAAAAAATTAGTGGTTTAGAGTTAGATTGGTACTTTGAGCAATTTGGAGAAACAATAAATACCATTGATTATGGCGTTGTTGATTTGATTTCAACAGGTGGTAAATCTACAATAACTCTTAAAAGAATAGGTGATATGCCTATGCCTCTCGATGTTTGTATTAAACTTAAAGACGGACAAGTAGTTTGGTACAATATTCCAATGCGTATTATGAGGGGCAATAAAGGAATTGATCTTATTGGAGAAAATGTGAAATATTTAACGGATTGGCCATGGGTATATCCAGAATATGAGTTTGAGGTTGACTTTTCAATTGACAAGATTGATGAAATTATAATAGATCCATCGAAAAGACTAGCAGATGTGAAGCGTGAAAATAACACATTCAAAAACTCGGGTAAAAAGGAAGAAACTATTCGATTTAAATCAAGTTATTAAAACGTTTTTTTTAAGCCTAAATTTAAAAGTTGATTTGCTCCAAGTCTAAAAGCCCAAACTTCTTGTGCGCTACTGTTGTTTGTGGAACTTGATAAGAAAGTTTGATTCAAGCCCAAATTTAAATAGCAAGAAACATTTAACCACCAATCGTTTTTTATGAATCTATCGTAGAAGGTGTAGCATTGAATTCCAAATCCATAAAG
>JBELEU010000084.1:0-8429 GCA_042093455.1 Crocinitomicaceae bacterium
TGATTGGAATGTTTAGCCTGTTTGCAATTTCAATATACAGAATTGAAATAGTTAATGGATTTCCTTTTTTATTTTTTATTAAGTTCCCTAATGATGAGTTTTCTGCTAAATGATAATTCTCTTTATCACCATATATTTTATAGTTATCAAACAATACGTTATTTATAATCATCACTTTTTCAACTGGACTCATAGAGTTTGTTAACTGAATAGAGATATCATCAACCATTTGGTTTATTTCATGATTGATGTAATTTAACGTTGTATTAGGAAAAAAATATTGGTCAATTTCTGTGACACCATCAAATAATGAGGCTGGTATATTTACCCAATCTTGATGTTTTTCAATTAATTTTTTAAATCCAATTTCGTGAATTAAGTTTTTTGCTCGGTCATTGAATAGTAATCCCAATTCCTCCTCAAATGATGCTTTTTCAAGAAGAGGTATACATTCAGGCCCAATCTCCATGAGCTTTTCCTTTATGTGAATATATATATTCTCATCAGGGTCTTCTAATAGATGAACCAAAGCAGATATTTCACTTTTTTCTGACATTTCTTCCCAACTCTTACGCTAATTAAGCAATTAAGTTGCTGAAATAAGATATTCTTTATGAAGTGAGCCTATCTAAGGTAGTTACAATTAATTCGTTTACTGTTTTTTTATAATCCTTTGAGTAAGCTTTTTTAAATCTATTGGCAATGATTGCACAAACAGTGCATGCTTCATGGCCTAGCATTGCACTAAGTCCGTATAAGGCTGATGTTTCCATTTCAAAATTGGTTATTCTTTTATTTTCATATGAAAACCTATTCAACTCTTCATTTAGATGTGGTACTTTTGCAGCTAATCTAAGAGATCTCCCTTGAGGACCATAAAAGCCATTTGCTGTTGCAGTTATTCCATGGAACATACCTTCCCCTAGTTGTTTTATTAGTTGTGTAGATCCTTTTACAAAGTAGGGTTGGTTCGCTTCTTTTGGCCAATTTATTTGACTTAAAAATTGATTTTGAAGTTCTTTTTCATCTGAGTCATAATTTGTATCATAAAATCCTAATAGACCGTCAAAACCTAGCCCATGTGTAGATATAACAGTGCTATCAACAGGGATATCTTCTTGTAATGCCCCGCTAGTTCCTATCCTTACAATGTTTAGTTTTTTGAACTCCTTTTTAGGTAGCTTAGTATTCAAATTTATATTGGCTAAAGCATCCAATTCATTAACTACAATATCAATGTTATCACATCCAATTCCGGTTGATAGCACTGTAATTCTTTTTCCATTTTTTGTTCCAGTGTGTGTGTAAAATTCACGCTTGTTAATTTTTGTATCAATGGAGTCAAAATGTTTTGATACCAGAGGAACTCTTTCTTGATCACCAACAACAATTATGGTATCAGCAATATCTTGAGGTAATAAATCTAAATGATAAATTCTTCCTTCATCTGTTACTATTAGCTCAGAAGGTGCAATTGAGTCAGTATGGGTAATTGTATTTTTTTTCACCCTTAAATGTAATCATTTAACTTTTATAATTAGTCTTGAGATCCAAACACTTTTTTAAGAAGGTCAGTGGCTCTCGCAATAGGGTCTTTTCTTATGTTTTTTTCTTCATTTTCAATTAAAACGAATAAACCACTTATTGCTCTATCAGTAACATATTTGTTCAAGTCTGTATTGATAGGTTCATTTCCTGAAATGAAAGTTGTTTTATTGTAGGCTTTAGTCAATGGAGTCCAATATGAAGTAAGGTTTACACTATTTATAGCTGCTTCAACTTTTGGGAAAAAAGCATTGTATAATTTTTCAGATGTATTTTTTTTCAAATAATTAGTTGCTGCATTGTCTCCGCCTTTAAGAATGCTAAATCCGTCTTGAACACTCATGTTTTTTATTGCTGATAAAAAAATAGGTGCTGCTTCTTTTGCAGCTTCTTCAGCAGATCGATTTAAAACCTCTTCAAACTTTTCAACTTTACTATCAAGTCCAAGTTGCAAAGCCTTGTCTTTTACCTTTTGTGCATCAGGTGGAAAAGGAAGCTTAATAATGTCATTTTTCAAAAAACCGTCTAATGCAGAAGCTTTGTTAGCTCCTTTTTCAATTCCTTGAGAAAGAGCTTCTTTTAAACCTCTAATGACCTCTTCATTTGTTAGTGGATTGGAAGTTTCGGTAGTTTTAGTTTTATCAATTTGGTCTTTAACTTTGGTTGAAATTTTATTCAAATTAATTTGACTACTACAGTTGGTTATTAGGATAGGAAGTGAGAATAGAAATGTGATTTTTTTAAGCATTTTTTTCATTTTTTGAAGATATGTCATAAACATAGCAAAAATTTTGCCAAAGTTATCCTCTCATCAAAAAGTTAATTTATACATTTATTTAATTATGAATTGTGAAGTTATTTCAATAGGAGATGAGTTGTTAATTGGTCAAACTATTAATACCAATGCCTCATGGCTTGGAACTCAGCTTAATTTAATTGGTTTTGATGTTAATTTTGGAGTTGTAATTCGAGATAATAAAGAAGATATTCTTAAGGCTCTTAAGGTTTCTTCCAAAAGATCTAATTTAGTTATTATTACTGGTGGGTTAGGACCAACTAAGGACGACATCACTAAGCATACTTTATGTGATTATTTTGAAACATCATTGGTTTTAAATTCAGAAATTGAAAATAAAATAACATCCTATTTTTCAGCCAGAGACTTGCCAATATTACAAACCAACCGCGATCAGGCTTTGCTTCCTGATAACTGTAAAGTATTAAATAATTCTAAGGGGACAGCCAGTGGAATGTTGTTTGAAAAGGAGGGTACTATTTTTATTTCCCTTCCCGGAGTACCATATGAAATGAAAGCCATAATGCTTGAAGAGGTCTTGCCTGAAATGAGATTAATAAACAGTGATTCAAATCAGTTGGTAAATAGAACCGTTAAAACCCATGGAATGGGGGAGTCTTTTTTGGCAGAATTAATTAAGGATTGGGAGCAAAACCTACAATCAGATGACATCAAATTAGCTTACTTACCATCACCAGGCATTGTAAAGCTTAGATTGAGTTTATATGGGAAAAATTCAATTGTTTCTAATGAAAAATTAAATCATCATATTAATAAATTAACATTGTTAATTCCAAACCAAATTTTCGGATTTGGTAATGAGACCATGGAAGAGGTTGTGGGGGATCTACTTAAAACTAACAATGCTACAGTTTCTACTGCTGAAAGCTGTACAGGAGGCTCAATTGCCAAACTTTTCACTAGCATAAGTGGCAGTTCAACTTATTACAATGGAAGTGTGGTTGCCTATACCAATAAATCGAAAGAAGAAATTTTAAAAATTGATTCTTTATTGATTGAAAAATATGGTGCTGTAAGTCAACAAGTTGTTGAAAACATGGCACAACAAGTCAAATCGCTTTTTCATTCTTATTATGGTGTTGCTACGTCAGGAATTGCAGGGCCTAATGGTGGTTCAGTTGAAAAACCAGTTGGAACAGTTTGGGTTGCAGTAGCTTCAAAAAATAAAGTAGTTTCTAAAAAGTTAAATCTAGGATATAGCAGAGAAAGAAATATTCATGTTTCTGCTTTATCTGCCTTGAATTTATTAAGATTAGAATTGCTTAATGCTTGAAGCAGATTGTTTTAAAACATTTTTTTAAGTAGGAAATCTTATGATTTTTGCGTAAATTATAGAATAATGTGCCAATAATATTAGCATTTTAACCAATACTTTTAGACCATGTCAAGCTCAAGAACATCTAAAATCGCTTTGAGATTATCGATAATAAATTCGATAATTATTGTCCTTTTATTAATGATTTTACTGATCGTAAAGATTTAATTAAATTTTCCATTTTTCAATTTCTTCAATAGCCGATGATCTATTCCCCCATGATAGAAACTCTATTTTATTAGAACCTTTGTAATTACAAATCCAAGTGCTAATAATTTGTTTGACTGATTCAGGTATTGAATCTTTCATAAAGGTTAAATCACTTGCTCGAGGAATTGCAATTATTTTATGATCTTCTTCTCCCTGATCAAGTAGTTTTAAAATGCCAACAGGTTGAATATTTATTTTACTTCCTTGTTGAATAGATTCATCTATTATTAATACATCTAATGCATCTCCATCACCACCAACTTTAGGATCCATGTAGGTATTCAAAATAAAACCATAATTTCCTGGATAGGGTAGGTAATCAATTGTTCGTTCTTTTCCATTAATTATTTCGCACTCAAACTTATTGGTTTGATAGTTGTATTCAAATTTTTTATTTGTTCCAGCAGGAATTTCTATAATTGCTGTATAAGTAAGTTCTGAATTTAATTTAATAATTTCCTTATCAGCACTTTTACAAAGTGTACAAGTAAATAACAATAAAGAAATATGAAAGAATTTTATCACTAAAAAGTTAAGACTGATTGTAATAAATGGTAATTGCTGCAGTGTCTCTTAAGAAGTCAATTTTTTCAATCTTAACTTCATGGATTGGTAATCCAGTTCTTAGTTTTAAATCATCGATTAATTCCTCTTTTTTTTCTGGAAGAATTAAGTCAATTTTTTCGTAAGTGATGGACTTTTTTAATTCCATCGTTTGAAACCATACTCTGTCAATTAGATAGGTGATTAAAGTAATGAACCCATTGGTGAACAGTAGTTCGAGAATACTAATGGATTTATTAGAAAGAGCATTGATCATTGAAATACCAATTACGATAAATAAGTAAGTCATTTGTCTAATTGGAATGGCTTCTGTTCTATACCTTAAAATTCCAAAAACAGCAAAAAGACCTAAAGCAAAACCCATTTGCATAGGCACCTTTCTTAAGAGAAAACATATGAAAAAGGTGAGCACATTAAACATGAAAAAGGTAAAGACGTAGTCTTTGTCATCTTTTATTCTGTAATAAATAAGCCTTACAATTGTTGCTAGAAAGAGAAAGTTTATCCCAAATTTAAAAATAAGTTTTGCGAAATCTTCTCCGTCAAAAAGTGCTATTCCATACATTTCCATTATCTGTAATTTTATTTATAAATAATAATTTTCTTTTGAAGTTGTTGTACTTTAATTCAGGATTTAAAAGTACAGAACCAATTGCATATTTGCTAAATCTTGTGGGTCTTATTCCCTTACTTTTTAACAACGTTAATATATCAGATTTTCTATTTCCTTTTTCTTTTTTTACTTCAATTATGCATAATTGAGGAAGGTCTTTACTTCTTTTCTCACAATTGAATTTAAGATTAATATCTATAGTTACTCTTTCTTTAGTTACTAAATTAACCAACGTTATTCGGTCAAAATTATTGATCAATGTTATGTTAAATTTAGTCAGGTTATAGGGCGTTTCTTTGTTGATGAATTGATTGCATCCCAAGGATTCTTTCCTACTTTTAAATGGAACTTCAATTCTTGTTTTTTTGGTAACCCCCTTATTTGATTTAAATTTTACTTCTAAAAATGAAATGTTGGATTGAATGTAATCCCTAAATCTTAATTTAAATCTGTTTAATTTTCCATTTTGATGATTTTTAAATAGAACTGCTTCGTTGTTGTCTAAATACTCTGTTTGATATGAGAAAATTCTTTTTTCATTTATTTCTAAACATCTATAATTTTTAGAAAGTTGTTTTAGGATTTTAAAAATTTCGTCAGTTTGAACAGTGAATTTTTTATCGACACGTTCCATCAAAGCAACCTCATCCATTTCTTGGAGTTCAATAGGTTCATATTCTTTTAAAATGGAATGAATATTCAACATTTAAAATTTTCTATTAATTGTAAGGTATCAAATGTCTATTTAACGGTTGCTTTACCGTAAATATTACCATAAAGATAATCTATTACATTGTATTCTAAATCCTTTATCAAAGTATCATTTATACTACATGTTGATTTAAACTCTATTAAATGAACTTTCTTGCAATTTTTTTCTATGTTGTTGATTCCGACAATTGATGCAGGTCCAAATTCTCCTTTTTTCTGGAAGGCACAATAGGCAATTTCACAGTTCGAAATAGTTGTGCCTGAAGCATTAACTTTAGACAGATCTTTTGAAATAATTCCCAGCGAAGAGTTTTCAATTTTACAATTACTTATGTTCATTTTACTTTCTTCACCTGCACTAATTGCTTTGTCTTTAACAGTCGAAAATTCACTATTATTTAAATTTAATTCTCCTCCAGAAATATCGACTGCATCGTTTCCACAGTTAATGAAAGAACAGTTGTTGATATTTCCAAAGCAAAAGTCAGCATCAAAGGCATCAGAAAAAGTATTTTCTATGGTAGAGTTAATGAAAGTAAATTTGCTTCTGAAAGTATTAATTGCATCTTCGCTAAATAAATTTTTGAATTCACTGTTGTTAATTTCAACTTCTCCTCCATAAAAAGTTAATGCACTTGGTAGTGACCAACTCATCAGTTTTGTTTTTTGTGTAAACGAATTTTGATTGCTAAAAACAACGTGATCAACAGTAGAAGATTGATTGTTTTGAATAATATGAATTCCTTGACCTGATGTGTCGGTTGAGTAAATTAGAATTTTATTTTTAAAAGTACCCTTAAAATTAATTGGACTATACGATAGTATAGATGCGTTATTGATGATGTCAATCTCTTGACCTGCATTAATTTCTATTGTAACCCCTTTTGGGATAATTATCCTTTCATTAAGAACAGTTTTATTTTCTTTTAATCTAAAAACAGCTTCTTGCTTTTTCTTTTTAAAGAATGTTAAATACGATTTGTCTATTTCACATGATTTAATTATAAGTTTTTCAATCTTATTGGTTTTAAAATTTGATAATCCACATAGTATGGGTTCAGCTTTATTGGTAATTGGGTTTAAATAAAAGTAATTGGGTTTTATATTTCCAAAATATTTTTGAACAATTTCATTAAATTTTATAGTGTTTAACTGATCTATGAAGCATTCATCAAGTATATTATTTTTTATTAAATTTTGAATAGCTAAATCTAACATTGGATTAAATGGCTTATTCTTAATGCTAGATACAAATGTCAATGAATCTTGATTCGTGATTTTTAAAATAATACCTTCTCTTCTTTGATTGGATTCAATAATTCGTTTTCCCATTTCTTCTTGAAATAGATAGGGCTCATTGTTGAGCGTAATTATTTTGCTGAAAACACCAATTAGTTTATTTTCTTTTAATTCACTGTTTAATTCTACAATAAGTTCAGCTTGTTTTATCTCTTGATCCTTTTTTAAAGGATATAATCTGAACTTTTTCTTTCTGTATAGCCTTTTTCCATCTTTGCATTTAAAGTTGTAGTAATTGTCATTCACATTAGCTTGAGTGATTACAGTGTCTTGTTTGAGTAAGAAAATAAATTCTTTCTCAAATGTTATTTCAGAAATAGATTCTTCACACGATAACTCAATGTTTCCATTATCACTTAAAGGCTCACTACAACTTGTAGTAGTCAAGACTATTGTTAGGAAAAGTAAAAGATTTGAAAGAATTGTAATTCGCATATTCTAAATAAGAATGCGAATATAAATATTTCTTTAAAATTTTCTTAACCAGGAAATCATTGGTGCTGGAAAAGATACAGTTTCAGAACCAAAGTTATCTTTATTAACATTAATAACACCTGAAATTGAAATCTGAAAAGCTTGACTGTATGATTGATTAAATCTCATGCTGGGCATTAAAACTAATGTAGCATTGAGTCCTCCTCTTTTTACAATGTCTCCTTTAGAAATGGTATAATTTCTACTAACGTTAAATACATCTTGACTTGAAGATTGAGCTGTATTGTTATTAGGATAATTGTAAACCGTTGAGTCATAATTAAGATTGATGTTGTAGTCAGAATATTGAACTGATTCTTGTTGATTTATAATAGCTAAGGCATCAAAAATAAAGCTTGCTTTTTTTCCAACAGGTGCTATGCCTGCAAATGATAAAAATAAAGCATCTTGAAATTTATTTTTTTGATGATATCTATTTTCCCAATTGTAATAATTGTAGGAGTCATCATCGTATAACAATTCTTCTAAAGCTTGCTCCTGATTTGTTTCAGTTTTGGTTCTGTTACTTGTCCATCCCCCAGAGTTCGTGTATGGTTCTGTTGTTCTTGTACTTTCAACAAAGTAGGGGTCATTTTCCCGATAAGATTGATAATTGTATTTCTGACCAAGATAATTATTAAAAAACCCACCGTTATCGTTGTAGTATCCGTATCCACCAGAAATACTTATGTTTTTTAACCTATCTCCTTGTGTTAATGTTAACCAATGCAATCCTCCAAAAACACCTCCATCAGCAATTCCTAAATACCCTGAGCTTCCCAATATTGTTCCAAGAGCAAGATGAGTTTTTCCATTAGTGAAAAGTGAGTATTTAGTAGCCAATGCAATTGGACTTGCAATCCATGTTGACATTATTCCCA
>JBELEU010000085.1:0-8400 GCA_042093455.1 Crocinitomicaceae bacterium
ATGGAAGGGTTTAAAGGTTTTATTTCATTCATTAAGCAGCTTATAATCACTGTTTTTTCAATGATTTTAATTTACGGAGCTTTCGTTGTTGTTTGTTACGGCATGAATATTCAAATCCATTACTTAGGATTGTTTTTTGGATTGATTCTAATAGGCTTATTAAGCTTAATCCCAATTACAGTTCTGGGTTTAGGAGTTAGGGAAGTTTCTATGGTCTATATTTTTGATCTTTATGGGCTTGGCTTTGAAAAAGCAATTGCATTGTCTTTAATCATGCTTATTATGCAAATAGTTTCAACAATACCAGGGATTATTTGGTTTTCTAAAAAACCTTTGAATTTCAATAAGATCAATACTTAATTATTTTCTAAGATGATCGTTATCTTGAATGTCCATCCACATAGCAAAAAGCAAAGACTGGAACCCTGAAATTGTCAGGAAAATAAAAATAATTAAAAAATCTGTTGGTGTTTTACTATTGGCTTCAATAAAGTTTTTGACAAGTTGATAAAAGAAGTAGGAGTTCGAGAGAAAAATCAAAAAGGCTATGTTATATAATAAAAACAGTGGATGAAAATCTCTAAAAAGATATTTTGTCCATAACCTTGTAAAAAAACCTTTAATTAAAAGTATTAAAATTGGAAAAGTCACCTTTAAAACTTTCAGTTTTGATTTTTCTCCTACTGAATAAACTGGTTTAATTTTCACTTCTCTTATAGAACAGAATGCAATATTAAGCTTAATGAGCATGTCATTTGGCATGCCATACCTTTTGTAAATTTTATACAATGGAATGGAGTTTAACCCATGGCTTGAAAGAGCTGTATATCCTGTCTGCGTATCTGAAACGTGCCAATATCCAGAAGCTATTTTTGTAAGAATACTCAATATTGAATTTCCAAAAAATCTTATTTTGGGAATAATTACCCAAGCAGATTCATGAATCAATCGATTTCCTTTGACATAATCAACCCCTTCATTAATTACTGGAGAGCATATGCTCTCTAATTCACTCGGATCCATTTGTCCGTCCCCTGCCATTACAGCTGAACAAGTTATATTATGATCTTTACACCATTTATAACCTGTGGCAATAGCTGCACCAACGCCTCCATTTTTTTTATGTTGAATAAGAACAATCCTTTCGTTTTCTTCGTCATGATTTAATACTTCCGAGGAAATAAAAAAATCAATCTCTTTTTTTGCTTTTTTTCTTAACTCAATATCAGCTTTGTTGTAAGGATTAGGTACAATATCATTCTTAAATAATGAAGGAATATTTATGCTTGAACTATTGTTATCAAAATATTCTTTTACATGACTTACCGTATCATCCTTTGAGCAATCATCAACCACAATTATTCTATCCACAAAGTCAGGCATGCTATCTAAAACCATTTTGATTTGTGTGGATTCATTGTAGGCAGGTACAACAACAGCTATGGTTTTGTTATTAAGCATAATTATTTTTTATTTAGCTCTCCTACAGCCCAATTTAAATTGTTTTTTGCAATTTGAAAATTTGGATCAATAGTCAATGCGTTTTGACAAGCAGCTTTTGCCAAATCCCATTTTTTTAGTTGATTGTAAGATGCACACATGTTGTTGTATGCTAATTTGTTATTCGGTGCAAACTTCAACAATTGAATACATACATCAACAGCCTTTTCATATTGACCATTAATATATAATTTCTCACTAAGTTCTACGTATAAATCTGGATTAGTGTTTTCAGATTTGATTCTAATGTTTAAATTTTCTATTTGTGTCTCTATTGGAGATTCTTTCATTGAAATAGAATTCAAAAGCGATTGACTAGGAATGTGACTTGGACTTTTTTGTAATGCTTTATTTAAATACTTAATTGCTGATCGGCCCTGCCCGTTTTCATTTAAATATCTAGCATAATAATATTCTGGGCTTGGTGCTGAAGAGTTTAGTGAAATGGCTTTTAAAAAATGCGCTTCTGCTTTTTGATTGTTTTTTAATGCCCCATACAAAACCCCTAAATTAATCTCCAAAGCATAGTAATTAGGTTCTATTTTCTGAGCATCTAAAAAATATTTCTCCGCAATGGTATAATTTCCTAATGCCATTTGAGATAAGCCATAATTCATCAATCCCCTTCCGTTTTTTGGGCTTTTAACAGTAACATCTTTCCAAAGAGTTTCCGCATCCTTCCAAACTTTATTTCTTTGATATGTTCCAAATGAATAACTCAAAGTAAGGATTAACACCGCAACCAATGAGCCATATTTAATTCCTTTTTGAGTTGCAGAATTAATATATAAAAACACTGCCCAACCAATGGCTATAAAAATACCAATAAATGGAAAAAACATTCTGTGATCATTCGCTATTTGAAATAGGGGAACTAGCGAAGTTGGAAGTGATGCGATGAAAAACCAAAGTATACCAAAAGCAATGGGTAATGTTTTTTGCTTAAAAGCTGATTTAACAGCAACGACAACCATGCTTATTGCAATAAATAAACCTAATAAAATTCTTTTATCGTACCACGGTTTAATAATTTCAAGATCAGGGTCTGCACTTAAAGAAGTTGGAAGAATAAAATTTCCTAAATAATGAATCATTACGTAAAATTGAGTTGAAATGTATTCAAATTTAGTAACCTGGAAATTTGTTGAATGCGTACTTGAAGGTGTTAAATACAACTGATTAAACAAGAATAATCCACCACCAAAAATTGCCGGTATAGCCATTACTTTAAAAACCTTAATGAACCAATTTTTTAAACTGTTTCTTTGTACTTTTTCTTCGAATAGAATTACATAGACAAACAATAGAGGCACAAACATTACGGCTGTTTGTTTGGTCCAAATTCCGATAACCATTGATAAAAGATACAAATGATATTTTCTAGTTTTAGAATTGATGAAAAGCAATAGGGATGCAATAACACATAGAGTGGAAAATGAGTCAGATCTTGCACATATATAATTCACCGTTTCTGCATTTATAGTGTGCAATGCAAAAAATAATGTAGTTAATAACGAAACAATTAAAACATTAAATTCACTTATTTGACTTTTTACTGATTTTGTGTAAAGACTATGTATTAACACAAAAAACAAAACGATTGTTATTAGATACCAAAAGAAAATATGATAATGAAAATAAGTAGGATTTAATCCTCCAGCCAACTTATAATCTACAGCATTCATTAAAGTAATCATTGGTCGGTATGCTCTATTAGCAGGAAGCGAACTAAAGGTGGAGGCATCTGTAAAAAACCCTGTCCATTCTTCCATAGAGGTTATGGCCTGATTTGATTCAATGGTATGAGAATCATCGAAGAAAAAGGGATTATCAAAGTGATTAGAATAAACCAAAGTGGTTAAAATAAGTACTAAAACTAAACCTACTATTTTAAGTGTTTTAAGATTATATGACTGTAGTTGAGTTTTCATTTTAATTACGATCTCTTGATCAGGAATAACTAATACGATTTTTTAAACAAAAGGTTTGCAATTTTTTGAGACGATTTATCCCATGAAAATAATTCTGCTTGTTTAACCCCTAAATCTCTGTAGTATTGAAAACTACCCTTCTGAGTTGCTTTTACCAAACCGTCTTTTATTGAATCTATTGAAAATGGGTCTACATAAATAACGGCATCTCCACCAACTTCTGGCATACTTGTTACGCCACTTGTAACAACTGGAACTCCAGAAGACATTCCTTCAAGTACAGGAATGCCAAACCCTTCAAAATACGAAACATATACCATGGCTGAACTGGATGAAACCCAGCCTCCTAATTCATTTCCTGATTTTCGTCCCAAAAACTTAACATTTTTAGTCAATCCATCTAAATTCAACTGCCCTTTCCACATGGGTTCACCAATTATAACAAAGTCGAAAAACTCACTATTTTCATCATTAAATTGTTTGAATCCGGCAAGCATTCTTTCAACGTTTTTTCTTTTATGTAATGATCCTACGTAAATGAGGTAAGGTCTATTGTTATTATATTTTGCACAAAAGCGATCTCTCTCTGAGAAGTCATAAGGATAAAACCCTTTACCTTTTCCGTTGTAAACTACTGATATTTTATCCCGAGAAATATCATAGCATTTTGCAATGTCATTTTTTGAATAATCAGAAACGGTTAAAATATGTTCTGCCTTGTGGGCAAATTTTGGCATTTGATTTTTATAAAACTTCAATGCTCCTTTTGGTAAATCTTTAGGATAATGTTCAAAGTTTAAATCATGAATTACCCCAATTTGAGGTACTTGAGTCTTTAAACTCAAGAAGCCATCTGGCGAAAAAAATAAATCAATTTTAAACTCTTTAAACTTTTTTGGCAATGCATAATCAAACCACCACTTAAATAAAACCGGATGTCTTGCCTGAGGAGATACAACAACAGGAGAAACATTTGAGTTGAAAACAAACTCATCAGAATATTTTCTATCAAAGAAAAAATAAAAATTATGTTCTGGATGACTTTTGGTAATCCTACTTAAAACTTCATAGGAATACCAACCTATACCCTCCAATTGATTTTTTATAAGATGACGAGCATTAACACCAATATTCATCTTGTAAAAATAATACCTTTGTCGAGATGAAAAAATGGTTGTATTTAATAACGTTAATTTTATTAGTTCAGTGTAGCTCAAGAATTCCAATTCACTCCTTTGAAGATGAAGTAGCAAAAGAAATACCTAACTACGAAAACCTAAATCATTGGGTTGCTCATCCAAACAAGTTTGACCAATCTGATGTTCTGCCAGAAAACCTTATTGACGACACCCTTTGCTTAGACTCAATTGATGTGTTTTTTATTTATCCAACTATTTATACTAAAGGTGATCAATGGAATGCTGATGTTAACAATGCCAAACTAAATAAGAAAATCAACAATACTTCGATTGCTTACCAAGCCAGTGTATTTACAGGAATAGCAAATGTATATTCTCCCCTTTACAGACAAATGCATCTTCATGGGTACAAAGACAACAACAATGGAATAAAAGCTTTTGATGTAGCTTATAAGGATGTTGAAAATGCTTTTAAGTATTATTTGGAAAATTTCAACAAAGGCAACAGAGTTGTGATTGCAGCTCATAGTCAAGGTACAAATCATGCCGAAAAACTATTTACTGACTACATTTTACTTAATGAATCTGTTCTTAATAAAGTAGAGTTAGCTTATTTAGTAGGAATGCCGATCTATAAATTAAAAAATAACTACCCTCCTTGTGATCGCCCAAATGATTTAAATTGCTTTTTAAGTTGGAGAACATTTTCATATGGGTTTTATCCAACTTATAAATACGGTGATGATATTGCTGTAACCAACCCCATTTCATGGAGGAAAAATGGTGCTCAAAGTTTATATTCTTCACATAAAGGAATACTCTTTAAAAGTAAAAAAATAAAATATCCCCAATCAGTAAGTGCCGTTGTAAACCAAGGTTTGCTTTGGGTTTCATTTGAAAGTTTCCCAATGCAAAAACTTTTTGAAAAAAATGATTATCACATTGCTGATTATAATTTATTTTGGATGGATATCCGAAATAATTTTTACAATAGAATGAAAAAATAGCTGTTATTTTTTGTCAAATGACACAAATAATGCAAGCCAAATAGATCTTGCTAAAACGACATAATAAGGCATCACAACAACAATAGCAATGCATATTATTAAAATGATTTGATCTAAAGTGGCTTGAGTTGTCCAAAAAAGTAAATTAAATATTATAAGTGATGTTAAAATTTGTAAACCATAACTTACATATGCTGCTCCTTGGTAAAAACCTGGCTCTATAACAAATTTTAAATCACAATTAGAGCAACGCTTGTTCATCTTATTTAACTGCCTCAAAACATATGGATTCGAATTAACAAACAAGTTACCCTTTCTACATTTTGGGCATTTTAACTTAAGGGCAGAAAAAATAGAATTCAAATTAATTGACTTTCAATTTATTAGACGAAAGTAATCCATCTAAATCATTTTTACTGATTTCAATCCAAATTTCATTGGTTCTATCAATGAACTGATAAGGGGGTTGGTAAATGGCTACAATATGATTTTCGTCTACTATTAAACCCAAATCTATTAGTTTATTCTTTAATTGAGTATGGTACTTTTTTACTTTGTTATCATTTGCAAAACCTGGAAAATAAATCACGGCTACATATTGATTAACAACATCGTTAAATTCAATCAAATTATTATTGGGCTTAGGAATTTCTTGACCTGTTAATGACTCTGGCATTAAAAAAGAAAAATATGATTTCTCTTCCATTTCATATATTACTGGAGATGTCATTGCAATGGATTTTTTGTCCTGATTACCCCCAAATATATAACCCGCCAAAATTGAAAATTTACCATTGGCAGATTTCATACTACTGTTGGACATTAATACCGAAGCCTTAGTATATTGATTATAAATTCTAAATTCTATGTCATCTATTTGGCCTAATTTTTTGCTGTTTATGGAATTGTATTTTTTATTAGAACTAGCAGCATAATATTGCCAAACAGTAAAAATAAACAGTAAACTAATTATTATATATAGTAAGTATTTCATGATTTGATTTTAGATTAATGCTCAACAAATATACAAAACTTTCTTTTTTGTTTAACTTTACGGTAAAATAAGTAAACAAAGTGTATTTAGGTATTGATGGTTTTTCAAAAGGATGGTGCTGTTGTTCATTCAATGAACACATGAACATAAAGATAATTCCTGAAATCAAAAATATTTTAAACCATGATAATTGCTCCAAAATCTTAATCGATATACCTATTGGCTTGAGTAGCTTTAAAGCGGAAAGAAAAATTGACAGTCAATTGAGAAATCTTCTTCCTTCAGGAAGAAAAAATAGTGTTTTCAATGCTCCAACTAGAAAATCATCATATGCAAATACATATGATGACGCAAAAAAAGCTGAATTAGAACAATTAGGTAAAAGCCTTTCCATTCAGTCTTGGAACATAACCAATAAAATAAAAGAGGTTGATCAATTTTTAACTAATAATCCCCAATTAAACAAATTAGTATATGAATCACACCCTGAACTTTGTTTTTACTATTTAAATAATATGAAACCATTGTTATTTAGTAAGAAGACGGTTGATGGTCTTATCGAAAGAATGAAAATACTGAATCACTACTATCATAAAAGTCAAGAATTACTAGAAGACTTTTTTCAAAAAAATAAAAAAACAGGAATCAAAAAAGATGATATCGCTGATTCAATGGTGCTATGTATAAGTGCTAAAAACTGGATTAAAAACGGTAGAAGAACAATTAATAATTACCCCAATAAAGACGAAAAAGGGATCTCATTTGGAATACATTTCTAAAATTCAACATAAAATGATTGCAATAAATATAATTTTACCCAACCAACTCTTTGAAGAATCAGCACTGTTAAACAATGGGAACCCTTGTTTCATAATAGAAGAATTTCTTTTTTTTAGTCAGTTCAAATTTCATAAACAAAAAATATTCTTTCATCGTTGTTCTATGCTTAACTATTCCGATTATGTAAAAGGTTTGGGGAACAAATTAAGTTATGTAAATGCCAATCAGAGAAATTCAGATTTGAGAACATTTATTAAAGAATTAGATAATTCAAAAATAAATGAAATTAACATTATAGACCCTGATGACAATTGGATAGAAAAGAGAATTAAAGAAGAATGTCAAAAAGCGAACATATCACTAATTGTTCACGAAAATCCATCATTTATCTCTAATAAAAATGAGTTGGAACCCTTTTTCAGAGCTGACAAAAAAAAGTTTTTTCAAACAACATTTTACAAAGCGCAAAGACAAAAGTTTAATCTATTAATGGACGATCAAAACAAACCTATTGGTGGAAAATGGACTTACGATGATGAAAATAGATTAAAGTTTCCCAAAAACAAATCGACACCTACAATAACATCTCCTAAAGCAACATCAAATCATCAAAATGCGATGAATTATGTAATCAATAACTTTTCGGAAAACCCCGGCTCATTAAATGAAATCCCTATTTATCCAACAGATTTCAGTTCTGCAAAACTATGGCTTAGTAATTTTCTTAAAACAAGATTTAAAGAGTTTGGTCCCTATGAAGATGCTGTTCTGAAAAATGAGTCGATAATTAACCACTCTTTGCTCTCTCCTTTGATGAATTCTGGTTTATTGACCCCAAATTATATTCTATCCGAAATTCAAAAACATACCAAAACAAATAACATCCCCATAAATTCTGTTGAAGGACTTATAAGGCAAATTATTGGTTGGAGAGAATTTATTAGGGGAGTATACTACGCTAAAGGTACAGAAGAAAGAACAAAGAATTTTTGGAAGTTTGATCGTAAAATTCCTGTATCATTTTACGATGGAACAACAGGAATCGAACC
>JBELEU010000086.1:0-8237 GCA_042093455.1 Crocinitomicaceae bacterium
CTCACTATTTGTCCTTTTCTTTCTGCTGCTACAATAAAACCATTATCTCGATATTCAATTGCTTCGTCTAATGTGCTTACAGGTATAATTTTACTTACTCCGTGGTGAAATGCTGAACAAATAGCAGAAGTAGCTCTAAGCACATCAATAGCTACCACAATTTCATACTCGTCTTCAATATGAAGAGGGTAAAGATTAGGTGTAAAACAAACTTCTACTCTTGGTCTAGACATTATGCATTTTTATAAAAAGGTAATTTTACTACTTCAGCTAAAATAGACTTATTTCTAATTGATAAGTAAATTTTTGAACCTGGATTAGAAAAGTTAATATCAACATAACCCAAACCAATAGATTTTTTAACAGAGGGGCCCATTGTTCCTGAACTAACTATTCCTATTGAATTGCCATTTTCATCCACAATTTCATAATCCTTTCTAGGAATACCTCTTTCTTTTAATTCAAAACCAATTAATTTTCTTTGAACACCATTGTCTTTTTGTAACTTAATGAAACTATCATTTATAAATGATTTGGTAAATTTTGTTACCCATCCTAATCCTGCTTCAATTGGTGATGTTTTTTCATCGATATCATTTCCGTATAAACAATAGCCCATTTCAAGTCTTAAAGTGTCTCTGGCAGCCAAACCTATTGGCTCCAATCCATAATTAGTGCCAATTTCAAATATTTTATCCCAAACTTCAGCAGCAATTCCATTGGGGACATATAGTTCAAAACCACCTGACCCCGTGTAGCCAGTTGCAGACACAATGATGTTGTCAAAACCAGCGAAAGACATTTCTTTAAAATGATAAAAAGAAATATCAGAAAGATTTTCTTGACAAATCTCTTGTAAAAGAGAAACTGCTTTTGGACCCTGAACCGCCAACAAAGACATATTGTCAGAAATATTTTGCATTGAAGCATTTTTATCGTTGTGCTGGCTTATCCAATTCCAATCTTTTTCAATGTTTGAAGCATTCACAACAAGCATGTATTTTTCATGATCCAACATATAAATAATTAAATCATCAACAACTCCCCCATTTGAATTTGGCAAATAAGCATATTGCGCTCGACCAGGAAATAATTTAGAAGCATCATTACTTGATACTTTTTGAATCAAATCAAATGCGTTGGGACCAGTGATTAAAAACTCTCCCATATGTGATACATCAAACACACCAACATTCTCTCTTACTGTCTGATGTTCAAAATTTACACCTTTGTACTGCACAGGCATTTCATAGCCAGCAAAAGGAACCATTTTTGCACCAAAACCAAGATGCTTTTCATACAATGCTGTTTTTTTCATAAATATTAATTCATTAACGATTTATACAAATTTAAATAAAGATCCTTGACAGAATCTTTTGAATATTTTTTAACTACTTTATCTCTTCCCAATTCACCTACGTTCTTTCTCAGTTTAGGATCATCAATAAGTTTTGAAAGAACATCAAACCATTGGTCTTCTCCTAATGGTAAAAAGCCATCTACCCCATCTTCTATAATATCATTATTCATACCAACAGCAGAAATAACAGCTGGAATACCAACAGACATATACAACAACCCCTTCATGCCACACTTTCCCTTTGTCCATTCATTGTTTGGAAGAGGCATCACCCCAATATCAAATGAGTTAAATAATTCAACTTCTTTCTTATTTTCCCATTTTAAAACTTTGATTTCAAGCTCAGTATTTTTATAATTTTCATCTCCAACAACTATAAATTCTACGTTTTCTCTATACTTTTCTTTAATTTTTTTAAATACGTTTAAAATCTTTTCAAAATGCTTTATTGTTGTGTGACTACCAACCCAACCAATTTTAACTTTTTTATCAAAGCTCCTTTTTATTGGGACATAATGATCTGTATCAACAGTTGAAGGGATAATTGAGACATTACTATTGAATTTCTTTGCATAGTCACGTAAGTAACTATTACCACAAGTCACATGAGTACATAAAGGAAGTATTTGTTCAATTTTTTTTTCATTTTTAAACCAAGATAATTTTTTATTAACCTCTGAAACATCTTTTACCCATATGGCATCATCAAAGTCCAACACTATAGGAATATTTTTCTTAGAAATCATCTTTTCAAAAAAAACTGATCGAGTTGGTATGGCTTCTCTGTAAATTACAACAAGATTGTATTCTTGAATATCTTTCAAATTCAAGTATCTAGTTTTATACGCATTAATTGCAACAATTGCCTTTTTTAAATAATTCTTAGACTGATACATAATTTTATCATCCTGCTCTGAAATTATATTAGCTAAATCACAAACAATGTTATTTTGCTTAAAATAATCAAAGTATTGCTCAAAACGATAACGCTGTCCAGGACTTCTATCAAGCCGGTGGTGTGCTAAAAAAAGAATTTTTTTCAATTGATATAATGAAGATTAATCTATCCTCTAAAATTATAAATGATTTCTTATATGCAAATAAATAATCTAATTAATTTCTAACAATTATTATTTGATTATTAGAAAATGGGAAGATAAATTATATTTGCAAATGATTCTTCCAGAACGTTATTTATCAAAAGGTTATGTATTCTTTATTGACCTTATTTTGACATTTATTTCATTGATCATGGCTTATCTAATAAGATTTGATTTCATTGATTTTTATGAACTTTTCTGGATTAAGGAATACGATAGTATTGTTTGGGGTGTTCCCATTTTACTTTCAGTTAGAGCACTATCACACCTGTTAACTAAAACTCATATGGGTGTAATTAGACACCTATCATCTGCTGATGTAGAAAAAATATTTTTATCCATAAGCTATGGAACAATCATTATAGCCATCATTTCATTTTGTAGATACTATTTTTTCGATGGCATTTCTCTACTTCCAAAATCAGTAATTATAATAGAATATCTTGGAACTCTATTTCTTCTTTTAGCCATAAGATTTCTTGTGAAAATTATTTATCTAGAGAAAAATAAAGTTAAAGGAAATAAGGAAAGAGTATTAATCTATGGTGCTGGGAAGATGGGGATTATTACAAAAAATACACTAGAGAGAGACGCTAAAAATAAATTCAAAGTATGTGGATTTATTGATGACAATCTCAAAAGGGATGGAATGATGATTGAGAGAGTTATGATTATGCACCCTAAAAACCTTGTTAAACAAATTGAAAAGCTCAAAATAGAAACAGTAATAATTGCAATAAAAGATCCTGAAATTGATAACAAAAGGAATTTAATTAACCTCTGTTTAGAAAAAGAAATAAATATTTCTACAGTACCCTCATTGGATCAATGGATTAATGGAGACTTCAATACAAAACAAATTCAAAAAGTTAAAATTGATGACTTACTAGGAAGAAAAGCAATAGAACTTGAAAAAAAACACATCAAGAATCAAGTTGAAAATAAATGCATATTAATTACAGGTGCAGCTGGTTCAATTGGATCAGAAATTTCAAGACAATTAATTCAATATAATGCAAAAAAAGTAATTCTACTTGACCAAGCTGAAAGCCCAATATATGAGCTAAACCAGGAGCTTCTTAGCAAACACAAAAATGTCAATTGGGAAATAGTTATAGGAGACATAACAAGACAAGACAGAATGGAAAATGTTTTTAAATTTTTCAAACCTAACTTGGTTTTTCATGCAGCAGCCTATAAACATGTCCCGTTAATGGAACTTAACCCAGCAGAAGCCATTAGAACCAATGTAAGAGGAACAAAAATTTTAGCAACTCTTTCCGACAAACACAAAGTAGATAAATTTGTTTTCATTTCAACTGACAAAGCTGTAAACCCAACAAATGTTATGGGGGCATCCAAACGTATTTCAGAAATGTTTTGTCAATCGCTCAATAAAACTTCAAAAACAAACTTTATTACAACAAGATTTGGAAATGTATTAGGAAGCAATGGATCTGTTATTCCATTATTTAAAAAACAAATTGAAAAGGGAGGCCCAATAACAGTAACTCATGAAAATGTCACAAGATACTTCATGACAATTCCAGAAGCATGCCAACTTGTTTTAGAAGCATACGTAATGGGAAATGGGGGAGAAATATTTGTTTTTGATATGGGAAAAAGTGTCAAAATCATAGATTTGGCTAAAAAAATGATAATGTTATCTGGACTTGAAATTGATAGTGACATAAAAATTAAAGTTACAGGACTTAGACCTGGTGAAAAAATGTATGAAGAATTACTAAGTGATCAAGAAAATACCATGGCTACGCATCATCCAAAAATACTAATTGGGAAAGTCAAGGAAGTTGAGTTTAAAGCAATACAATCACTAGTTGAAAAATTAATTTCCTACTCTGAAACTCAAGACAATGACTTAATAGTAAAACAAATGAAAGATATTGTTCCAGAATTCCTTAGTAATAATTCTGATTTTAGTAAATTTGACAACATCAAATAAACTTCAAATAAAATGATAAGTAACGTTACCACAAGAGTTGAAGAAATTCAAAAAAAAATTAGCAATTGCCTTGGTTTGAATGAAAATCAAATCGTTTTTGAATTCAATAAAATGCCCAATTATGTTGATTTAGATTTATTTACAATAAATGCAATACACAAACAACAGTTTTTCTTTCACTCTACAGAGGGAAGAGATGAAATAGAAGCCCTTGAATTAATGCTTAAATACGTCAAAAATCAGCTTATAATTGACGACTCATTCACCATACAATGGAAACTAAAAGGGAGTACTGAAATTCATCAATCTTATTTTAGAGGAAAAAACATGATGGATGCCCTTGATAAATTTTACTTTGGAAGAAGTGTAAGTTCGATTACTATTTACAGCATTGTATTAAACCCTTTAGCATGAGCAATAAAAATACAAACATAACCATTCGTTTTTCTGATATTGATCTTGCAGGACATGTACATAACAGTAGGTATTTATGCTATTTTGAACAAGCAAGAATCGATTTTCTAACTGAAATAGCTGGTCTAGACTGGGATTGGAGAAAAAAAGGTTTAGTTCTTGGAAGGAATGAAGTTGATTATTTAAAACCCCTTTACCTTAGAGATAAGGTCATAATAAAAACAAATTGCGATCACATAGGCAATAAAAGTTTCACACTATCCTACGAACTCTACAAAGTTGAAGAAAAAAAAGAAATACTTTGTACAAAAGGAAGAAGTATTATGATCTGTATGGATTTTGAAACCAATGAAACAGTTGATATATTCAATACTTGGAAAGATCAATTAATGGAAACCATATAATTGATTAAACATTTATATAAATTCTACTTCAATAATTGGGTTAAGAAAATCATTTTTCTAATTTGTGCACTTTAGTCATGTACAAAGCTCATTTCAAAAAATATCTTTTAAAATTTAAAAAACCTAGCGGCACAAGTAGAGGAGTTATTTATAACAAACCCTCTTGGTTTATTAAAGTACAGTCAATCAAAAATCCAATGGTATTTGGAATTGGTGAATGCGGACCAATTGGAGGGTTAAGTATTGATAATTTATCTGAAATTGAAGAAAAACTAGATGAAGTTGTCAACAATATAAATCAACTTGATAAAGTTGATTTGCTCAATTTTCCAAGTGTAAATTTTGGAATTGAAATGGCTTTTAAAAACTTAAACAACCTTAAAGAAGCAGAGTATTTTAAAAATTCGTTCACTAAGGGTATAGATTCTATTAAAATAAATGGTTTGATATGGATGGGAAATAAAAGTGAGATGACATCTCAAGTAAAAGAAAAGATAGAAAATGGTTTTACTTGCTTAAAATTAAAAATAGGTGCTATTTCATTTGAAGATGAGATGGAAATCATAAGGTTAATAAGAAAAGAATTTAAACCTGACGTCCTAGAATTAAGAGTTGACGCAAATGGAGCATTTAGTACTAAATCAGCACTAAATAAAATTGAAGAACTATACAAATACGACATACACTCCATTGAACAACCCATTGCTACTGGAAAAACAAGCGAAATGAAAAAACTATGCGAATGTTCTCCTATTGACATAGCATTAGATGAAGAATTAATAGGTGTAAATGAAATTGAAGAAAAAGAAGATTTACTTAGATCTATAAAACCTAAATACATCATTCTAAAACCAAGTCTTATTGGTGGTTTCAAAAAAACAAGCGAATGGATTTCTATTGCGAAAAAAAACAACATTAAGTGGTGGATAACATCAGCACTTGAGTCTAATGTAGGGCTAAATGCAATTGCCCAATACACTGCTGAATTTAAGAACTATCTCCCTCAAGGATTAGGGACTGGACAAATTTATTCAAATAACATCCCTTCATATTTGGAGTTATCTGGTGAACAATTAAAAATAAACCAAAAAAAGAAATGGAATTTTAGTAAAATTAATTTTGATTAATGGTATCAACTAATTACATAGATATTTTTAAAATTTCTAAGGAAAAATTAGATGCTGTTGATACTAACATTTACCCATTCCTAAGTGAATGGACAGGGAATACCGATAAAATATCAACCTACACCTCAGGTTCTACTGGAAAACCAAAAGAAATAAGCATTTATAAAAAGCACATGATTGCTAGTGCTAATGCAACAATTGATTTCTTTGACCTTAAAAAAGGCAGCACTTTTCTAATTTGCTTACCATTAAGTACAATTGGAGGGAAAATGATGCTTATAAGAGCTTTAATTTCTGAAGGACAAGTTATTTTAACAAAGCCTAGCCAAAAACCCAATCTAAATACTTCTGAAAAAATTGATTTTTGCGCACTAACTCCAATGCAAATAACAAATTATTTAAATGATAATTTAGACTTAAACAACATAGATAAATTAATCATTGGAGGTGGACCAGTTCATCATTCATTGACACAAAAAATGGAACACTTAAAAACTAAATGTTATCACACATTTGGAATGACTGAAACGATATCGCACATTGCAATAAAAAAACTAAATCAAATAAAAATAAAAGCTGATTTTGAATGCTTAAATCATGTTCAAATATCAACAAATAAAAACAATAATTTAACTATTAAATCTGAAAAACTTGGAATCAATAGCATTACTACAAATGACATAGTTGAAATTACTGGAAATCAATTATTTAAATGGATTGGCAGAAGCGACAATATAATCAATTCGGGAGGGGTAAAAATATCTCCTGAAAGTATTGAAAATATACTATCAAATACATTACCTTCAAATTCCTTTTTTACTTCATCAATAAAAGATTCAAAACTTGGTGAAAAATTTATTTTAATATCAAATTTCTCTAACAATTTACCAACCATAAAAAAGGCAATTGGCAAAATTGAGAATTCAATTCATAGACCAAAATATATATATCTAATTGAAAGTTTTGAGTATACTTTTTCAAACAAAATAAATAGAGAATCAACCAAAACAAAAGCGTTACAAAATGACCCTATTAAAAGCTAAATAACATGATCAACACCATCTTAAGCATATTTGTTTTTATTAACTGTATTGTACATGAGCATTACACATCAATAAGTACTGTTACTTTTAGTTCCAAAAAAAACATTGAAATCGTTATGGAACTTACTGCTCATGATGTTGAATACCACTTCAAAAAGGAACACAACCTTTCACTAAAACTAGGAAGCTCCAATGAATATCCTAAAACTGATTCTCTATTTATAGATTATATCAAAAATCATTTCAACATTAAGCTGAACAATAACACTATCAAATTAGACTATTTAGGAAAAGAAATTCAAAACGATGAAACAATGTTTTTGTATTTTGAAAAAAAGAATTTCAAGAATATAAAAAGCTTAGAAATATTTAATGACCTATTTTGCAAATACTACCCTACTCAACAAAACATCGTACATTTAGAAGGTGATATCAAAAACAGATTTAATTTCAACTCAAAACAAACAAACCATAAATTCAAATAAGATGAAATTTATTTTATTTAAAATCTCATTACTCATAATTCCTTTTGGACTAATTGGTCAAAACACCAATTTAAATTACAATAAATTCAAACAACTCAAGGAAGAAGTTGCCACACCAAATAACTACAGAACAGCCTCAGGTGCTCCTGGTCATGAATACTATCAAAATGAAGCAGATTATGTAATGAATTTAAGCCTAAACGATCAAGAACAAAGAATAACTGGTGAGGAAACTATAACTTATATAAATAACAGTCCTGATAAGTTAGAATACTTATGGCTTCAACTAGACCAAAACAAAAGAGCACAAAATTCAGAGAGCTTCTCCATCAAAACAGGTG
>JBELEU010000087.1:0-8219 GCA_042093455.1 Crocinitomicaceae bacterium
TATTAAAAATAACCCTCTATATGCAATAAGTTCTCCTTCAGTTATCATTTGACCTTCATCGTTCCAATCAAAATCACCAGCAAGAACATCGTAGTTATAACTTATTGTTTTGTTGGTGTCAGCTACTAATGGATAAGTTACACCTTCAATACCACCTTTGTTTTTTGGCATTTGCAACCATCCCCAGTGTGATTGTTCAGTATCAGTAGAAACACCAATTACTTCTACATTTTTAGATTTAAATTCTTCTAATTGCTCTTCAAAAGCAAATAATTCTGAAGGACAAACAAAAGTGAAATCCTTTGGGTAAAAGAACAATACTACATATTTTCCTTTAAATTGAGAAAGTGTGAAATCCGAAATTATTTCAGCACCATTTACAACAGCTTGAGCATTGAAATCGGGAGCTTTTTTTCCTACTAATACAGACATTTGTTTAAATTTATTTTGTTATTAAAATGCGAATTTATCATTCATATACATTTATATGTCATAAATTAATTTTTTTTATCATTTTGTTGAAAATTTTTAATGCAAAGTTTAAGACCATTTCATTTAGCTATCCCTGTTCATGACTTAAGTGTTTGTAGGGTTTTTTACAGAGATGTTTTACAAATGAAAGAAGGTAGATCTGCTGAAAAGTGGGTTGATTTCAACTTTTATGGTCATCAATTTGTAATTCACGAAGTAGGAGAGAAGTCTTCTGATAATTTGAACTATGTTGATGGTCACGGTGTTCCTGTTCCTCATTTTGGGGTAGTACTAACAATGAAAGATTGGGAGGTTTTATCTAAAAGGTTACAAAAAATAAAGATTAAATTTATTATTGAGCCATACGTTCGTTTTAAAGGGGAAAGTGGAGAACAAGCTACTATGTTTTTTAAAGATCCCTCAGGAAATTCTTTAGAATTTAAGGCTTTCAATAATCTAGAAATGTTGTTCAAAAAATAATTATGTTAAATCAAAATTTATACCCCTTTTTGAAAGAGTTACAGTGTAATAATAACCGCGATTGGTTTAAGGCCAGAAAAGGCGAGTTCGATGTTCTTAATGCCAGCGTTAAAGAGTTTGCTAATGAAATTTTTCAAGGACTTGTTGAGCCTAATCAATTAAATGGTCACAAAGTGTTTAGGATTTACAAAGACGTACGTTTTTCAAAAGATAAAACCCCCTATAAAACACATTTTGGTATAGGTTTTCACAGGATTAAACCAAAATATAGAGGTGGCTTTTATTTACATTTAGAACCAGGAAATTCATTTCTTGCTACTGGTTTTTGGCAGCCCAATAAAGATGATCTTTTTCGTCTAAGAAAAGAAATTGAACACGATCACGAATATTTCATCAAGCAGGTAACTCAAAAAGAATTAGTAAGCCTTTGGGGTGAACTTAAAGGAGATCAACTTAAAACTTGTCCAAAAGGATTTGATAAAGAGCACGCAGCGATTAAATACTTAAGGTATAAGCAATTTCTTTTTCATAAGAAAATTTCTGATGATGCACCATTTAAAACCTCTTTTAAGGACTTTATGATAAGTCAATTTGACGCTGTTAGACCTTTTTTAAATTATGCTGGTGATGTTCTATCAACCGATCTTAATGGAGAATCAATTTTGTAGTTTTTGATAAACAAGTTTATCAATTGGAAAATCAAGTTTATCTGTTTTATCTTTTAACGGAATCCATACAAAATTATGATCATCTTCAAGTCCTGTAATAGGGTCATCACTGAGTTCTTCTTTAACATCTACCTGATAGTAAACGGCAATCAATTGATCTAGTGGGTCATATGAGCTTTGTTGAAAAAAATCAGTAGTATAAAAATGTCTCAGTTCAGTAGATTTAACACCTAATTCTTCCATTAACTCTCTTTTTAAGCCATCTTTAATTCCTTCTCCAGGTTCAATTCCTCCACCGGGGAATTTGCATTTTATCTCTCCCTTAATTTTTTCGATGCTTACTAATATTTTATCATCTTTAATTATAAGGGCATAAGCTCTAATGTTAAATCTTGTTGGTGTTTTAGATTTCATCTAACTTAAATTCAGAAGTCTTGTGAAATTTAATAGAAGGGTAATCACCTTCTGCTTGAGTTAATAAGAAGGGGCTAGCTGCTAAAAAAACAGGGTTTTCATCTTTATCATAACCGATGTTATTCATTTTACGCTTGATAAAGTCGTCAATGTCGTCTTGGTTTTCAGAAGTCATCCAACATGCCTTGTGAAAGTTTTTAGCAATCAAACTGCAACTTGCACCGTATTCTTGCTTAAGGCGGTATTGAATTACTTCAAATTGTAACTCACCAACAGTTCCAATGATTTTTCTGTTTCCAGGTTGAACAGTAAATAATTGAGCAACTCCCTCATCTGTTAATTGGTTTAATCCTTTTTCCAATTGTTTGGATTTCATTGGATCATCGTTTTGAATCTCTTTAAACATTTCTGGAGAAAAACTAGGAATACCTTTGAAATTCATTACTTCTCCTTCACTTAGAGAATCTCCTATTTTGAAGGTTCCTGAATCGTAAAGGCCAATTACATCTCCAGGAAAAGCTTCGTCAATTACAGATTTGCTTGAAGCCATAAAACTTGTTGGATTAGGAAATTTTATTTTCTTATTCAATCTTGTGTGATGGTAAAATTTATTTCTTTCAAATTTTCCAGAAACAATTCTTAAAAACGCAATTCTGTCTCTGTGTTTAGGGTCAATATTTGCGTGTATTTTAAAAACAAATCCACTGAATTTATTTTCCAAGGGTTCGATGGCTCTCTTTTCTGTTTCTCTTCCTTTTGGAGTCGGTGAGATATCTATAAATGCATCTAGTAATTCTTGTACTCCAAAATTGTTTAGTGCAGATCCAAAAAATACGGGAGCAACTTGTCCTTTTAAATACTCTTTTTGATCAAACTGATCATATACACCATCAATTAATTCAATTTCTTCCTTTAGAATATTAGTATCTTCTTCGCCAATGAGTGATGGAAGTTGTTTGTCTTCTAAATTTGAAATTTCAATGACTTCTTTTTCAATTTTGGTTTTGTTGGCATCGAATAAATTAAGATGACCTTTGTGCATGTTGTAAACCCCTTTAAAAGTTTCTCCAATTCCAATAGGCCAACTCAGTGGTCTAACTTTTATTTTTAATTTATTTTCAATTTCGTCAAGTAAGTCAAAAGCATCTTGACCTTCTCTATCCATTTTATTTATAAAAACAATTACTGGAGTATCTCTCATTCTACATACTTCCATTAATCTTTCAGTTTGAGCTTCAACCCCGTTTGCACAATCTATAACCATAATTACACTATCCACAGCTGTTAATGTTCGGTAAGTGTCCTCAGCAAAATCTTTGTGTCCAGGTGTATCTAATATGTTTATTTGCTTTTGTTTGTAGTTAAAAGCCATTACAGAAGTAGCTACCGAAATACCCCTCTGCTTTTCAATTTCCATGAAATCAGATGTGGCTGTTTTTTTTATTTTATTGTTTTTTACAGCACCAGCACTCTGAATTGCGCCTCCAAATAACAGCAGTTTTTCAGTTAAAGTAGTTTTCCCAGCATCTGGATGAGAGATTATACCAAATGTTCTTCTTTTTAAGATTTCGTTTTCAATTTCCATTGAATATTTTATTTTTTGCGAATATAGTACTATGCGTTTACTATCAATAAATTTTATTTAAAGTTTGTTAAATGTTAATTATTAGATAAAACAAAATACTGTTTTAAAGTATATATTGTTAAATTTAAGCATGAAAAAATTACTTCTTTTGTTTGTGGTTGTCACCTTTTCTTGGCTATCACTACAGGCTTCTACTAAAGATTACACAGTTACATTATTAGAACAAGATGCAAACCATGTTAGGCTTAAGTTTGTTTTAAACGATTATCAACTTTTAGATCAGGATGAAATAAATAATGAAATGCATCAAATTTTACATTCAAATGGTGGTTTTTCATCCTTAAAATTAGGAACTCCTGATTTATTGCATTTTACCTCCAATATTCAATTGCCTGATAGAGGGACTTCAAACATTGTAATAGTCAATTCATCTTACAATGATTTACAAAACATTAATATTGTTCCATCTAAAGGAAGTCTAAAACGTAATATTGACCCAAGTACAGTTCCATACGTAAAAGGAAGTATTTACACTGTTAATTCTTTTTTCCCTTCCTCAGCTTGTGTCTTAGGTGATCCTTACATTCATAGATCTGTAAGAGGTCAAAATGTGGTTTTCCAACCCTTTAAGTACAATCCTGTTAACAGAACATTAAGAGTTTTCGAATCAATTGTTGTTGATGTGTTCTTTGATAAAAAAAGTTCTGGATTTAACGAATTACAAAATAGTTTAAATGATGTGCCTAATTCTATAAATAAACTAAACACAAGAAGATATCTTAACTATCAATCTCAGAAATACATTTCTCTTGGAGAAACAGGTAAAATATTGGTTGTATATTACGATGCTTTTGAAAATGAACTTGCAGAATGGAAAGAGTGGAAGGTTAGTTCAGGATATGATGTGGAAATGGTTTCTGTTAGTTCTATTGGAAACAACCAATCTAGTATTTATAATTATGTAAAAGATTATTATCAAAATAATCCAGATTTTCTTTTTCTAGTTCTAGTTGGTGACCATCAACAAGTCGCTTGTTACAATGCTGGGAGCACTGGAGGCTGGGGTTCTGAAATTAAATGGTCCGATTCAAAATACGGTCTAATAGAGGGGAATGATTGGTATCCTGAAATATATGTTGGGAGATTCAGCGCATCTAATGCTACTGACTTACAAAATGTTATTGAGAGAAATATGGAATATGAGGTTTACCCTGACACGGGTAATCATTACAAAAGAGCCATTGGTTTAGGTTCTAACGAAGGTCAAGGTATTGGCCACATGGGAGAAGCTGATTGGCAGCACCTTAGAAACATAAGAACAGATTTGTTAGGTTATGGTTTTTCTGAAGTTTATGAGTTTTATGATGGTTCTCAGGGTGGATCAGATGCTTCTGGAAATCCAAATTCCAGTGTAATCAATAATGCAGTTAATCAAGGAATAACGTTATTTAATTACACGGGACATGGCGATTTAAATACTTGCATTACGGGTAATTATAGTTCTTCTAATATTAATTCTGCAACCAATAATGGTAAGTACCCATTTGTGGTTTCAGTTGCATGTAACAACGGAACTTTTACAACTGGCACTTGTTTGGCTGAGGCTTGGCAAAGAGCAAGTCACCTAGGTTCGCCTACTGGTTCAATTGGTGTAGCTGCTTCATCCATTTTAATGGCTTGGGCTCCACCTATGGCTACTCAAGACGAAATTGTTGATATTTTAACTGAAAAGTATCCTTCAAATCAATTAAAAACTCTTGGTGGTCTTTTTTACAGTGGTCAAATGTATATGCTCGATTCTTATAATTCATCAAATACGGCTAAAGAAGTAATTGAGACTTGGGTGTTTTTTGGTGATCCTTCTGTTATGATTAGAAGTGATGTTCCATCTGATATTGTTGTTACACATGATTCATTGAAATTTACTGGATTAACAGAACTATCAATTGGTTGTGACGTTGAAAATGCTGTCGTAACATTATTTTTGAGAGACAGTTTAATCGGAAAGTCAACTGTTTTAAATGGGCAAGTTGATTTTACATTTGATTCTATTCTTTCTGTTGATTCTCTAAAAATTGTTGCTTCAGCTTATAACAAAACTCCATACTTTGGTAAAGTAAGTATCATTGAAGAGCCGATTATAGATCCTGTTGGCAATTCAACTGAAATTACATTGTTCCCAAACCCAATTGAAAATAGAGAACTAAATATCTTTTTTATCTTGGACAATGACCAATCAATGGTCTTTAATATCTACAATCAATTAGGTCAACTTATTTCTTCACCGGAATACAATTTAAATGAGGGAGGAAATGAACTAACTTTTAATTTAGATTTCCTTAGTTCTGGATTATATGTTTTAAGTACTGAGCTAAATGGTCAAAAAACATTTAATCAATTTTTCATTCCCTAAAATATTTTCTGTCATTAAGACAGCTATATTTGTTTTATGAAAATCATTGAATGTCCTAGAGATGCCATGCAAGGTATTTCCAATTTTATTCCAACTACCAAAAAAGTAGAGTACATTAATTCACTCTTGAAGATTGGTTTTCACACTATTGATATGGGTAGTTTTGTCTCTCCTAAATTCATTCCTCAATTAGCAGACACTTCAGATGTTTTAAAAAATATTGATTTAACAAATACCTTATCAAAGTTACTTGTTATTGTGGCTAATGAAAGGGGAGCAGAAGAGGCTGTTAATTATGAGCAAATATCTTATCTAGGATTTCCTTTTTCAATTTCTGAAACTTTTCAAAAACGAAATATTAATTCTTCAATTAAAGATTCGTTAATAAGATTAGAGAATATTCAAAACCTTTGTGTAAAAAACAATAAAAAATTAGTTACCTATTTTTCAATGGCATTTGGAAATCCATATGGTGATGAATGGAGTGCTTATATTGTTGCGCATTGGTCTGAAAAATTATTGAATGATTTTGGTGTTAATATTCTGTCTTTAAGTGATACTATTGGCTCAAGTAATAAAGATTCTATTGAATGGATTTTTAATAAGTTGATCAAAGAGTTTCCTGCTGTTGAATTTGGTGCTCATTTGCATACTACACCACAATCTTGGGAAGAGAAAGTTAGTTCAGCAGTGAAAAGTGGATGCAAGAGGTTTGATGGTGCAATTTTAGGCAAGGGAGGTTGTCCTATGGCAAAAGACGACTTAACTGGAAATATGCCTACAGAAAACATTATAACTCACCTAAAAGCTTCAGGAATTGATTTGTCACTCAACGAACAAGCACTTTCTAACTCAATTGAGTTGGCTAAAGAAATCTTTTGATATTTCTTATGGTCTATTTCCTTCAACTCTTGAATCACCAAGTGGAAGTATTTTTATAAATTCTGAAGAGCTAAACTTTCCTTGAATACCGCCAAAGTATATATCAGCAATAAATTTCGCACCTAGCTCATTGTAGTGAACATCATCTGCCAAGTAACTTTCAATAAAGTCTGAATACATATCAAGTGCAATAACATTTGAATTGTTATTAGTTGAGCTATTGGCAAGAGTTACAATTTGAGAGTTAAAGTCATTAATAGTTTGTGTAAGTTGATTGGTCATAATAGTGCTTGATGCTGGTGCAATTTTTTCAAGAAAAATGGTAATATCATGGTTGTAGTTCTGTAATTCATTGATTAGCTGAGTAATGTTTGATATAGGTTCAGATGGTGGATTTCCTCCGTCCAATAAATCATTGCCTCCAATACTCAGAAGAATAACATCTGGAGTGTCAATATTTAATAGAACTTCATTAATGTTGTCAAGAACATCTTCCGATTCAAAACCTCCAATTCCCTCATGATTTATGTCAAATGATTTTCCATTATAGTCAGCATATGATCCATTGTCGTTTATAGTACCAAGAAAATCAAAATTATAGTTATTGTCAATTAGATTTTTCCATAATTCATATCTATAGCTTTCAAAAAAATTATTTTCATCCTCCTTGTTTTTTTTGCAATTGAAAAATAGCACTGAGAAAATCAAGCAATACAAAATGGTTTTAAAAAAAGTAAATTTCATTTATATTTTTTTTAAATGTATTAAACTTTTATTCAAAAACAGTTTTATGTAACTAACTGAATTTCATGATACATCTATTCCTTTTTTTTTATAAATTAAAGGATTAAGATTTTAAACTATTATGATTAGGAATTATCTAGCAACTTTATTTTTATTATCCATTGTGACTCATGTAAGTTCTCAATCTCCTCAATCTTTCAATTATCAAGCCATTGTTAGAGATGCTTCTGGACAGGCAATACCAAATCATTGTACTGGTTTTTTAATTCAAATAATCCAAGATTCATGCAATGGGCCAATAGTCTACAAAGAATCTTTCGATACAGAAATCACAAATTCATATGGTTTGGTAAACTTAAATATTGGTTTAGGTCAACAGTTATCAACAACAAGTTTTGTTGGAATTGATTGGTCTAACTCAAAGTATTTCATTGAAACTTCAATGGATACATCATGTATGGGTAATTATACTTCAATTGCTTGTTCTCAATTACTTAGCGTTCCCTTTGCATTGTATGCAAACGAAGCAGGTAACAGTTTGCCAGGTCCAACAGGTCCTCAG
>JBELEU010000088.1:0-8156 GCA_042093455.1 Crocinitomicaceae bacterium
AACCCACTCAGTAGTATCATTTACACCTTGAATTACGGGGATACCCATACCCTTTGATGCTATTAAAAAATCATGTTTATTTCCCGGCCTTGAAAAGGGAAAATTTAAATTATCAACTTCGATTATCTTTTGTTTTTTCTCAAATTCATGTGCATATACTTTGTCGGCTATTTCTTTAAAAACAGTTCCGGAAACCTTTGAACCGTATATATCTTTTGTAGGTCCCTGAACAACAACTATGCAACTGTACATTGGATTTCCAGCAGGAAAATATCCACAAAATGATGCTTGGTATTTATTGCCATAACCTTTAGAACCTTCGGCAATTTTAGAAGTCCCTGTTTTACCAGCAATTTCGAATCCTCTTGCTTTAATGTTTTTAGCAGTTCCTCTCTCAACAACCCCTTTCAACATGATTTTCAAATCTTTTAGAGTTGCCTCTGAACAAATACTAGGGTTTAAAACATAAGGCTCGAACTTTTTTAATTGACGCCCCCCCAACATAATTGATTTAACAAATTGAGGCCTAACCATGACGCCTTCATTTGCAACAGCATTATACAAAGCCAAAATCTGAAGAGGAGTGATTTTTATCTCATAGCCTATTGACATCCAAGGGAGTGTAATTCCAGAAAAAGTTGCCTCATTTGCATCTTTGATGTACGGATTACCTTCACCCTTAATTTTTAATCCTAATTTATTATGAAGCCCTATTTTCTTTAATCCATCAATGAAATCTTGAGGTGAATCTTTATAATTATTAAAAATTATTTGACTTATAACATTTGATGATTTTTCAAAGGCATTCTGTATTGTGTTTTTTCCATAAATTTTACCTCCATCCGTTAATGATTTATCGTAAAACCTATACCTTCCAGTCATGTTGATAGAATCAGAAATTTTAATTTTCCCATCCTCTAAAGCCACTAAAAGTGACGCCAACTTGAATGTTGAACCAGGCTCTGAAGCTAAACCTACCGCGTGATTCTCTGTTTCTGAATACACACCACTTTTAGCATCTCTTGTTAAATTGGCAATTGCCTTAACAAAACCGGTTTTAACATCCATTAGAACAACACAACCTTTCTGAGCTTTTTGTTCTTCTAACTGACGCAATAAAGCATCCTCTGCAACATCTTGAATATTAACATCAATGGAAGTATATAAATCACTTCCAGGAATTGGCTCAATAGAAAATTCATCATCAATAGGCTTCCACTCATTTCCTCTAATTTTCTCCATTAGCATATGCCCATCTTGACCTTTTAAGTCTTGATTAAAAGCCCCTTCTATGCCTACTAAAATTGGATTTTCACCCTCATTTTCTCTTACATACCCAACAGTCCTATTAGCCAATAATCCATAAGGCTGAACACGTTGATTGTTCTTTATCACAATACACCCGCCTTTGTATTTTCCTTTGTTAAAAATTGGGAATTTTCTTAGCCTTTCTATTTGATCATTTCTCAATCTTCTAGCAACAAAGAAAAACTGGCTCTTTTTTAACTTTTCTTCAATAAATAATTTCTTCCATTTTTCAGGAGACTTGTAAAAAAGAAGAGAACTTAAAGAATCTGATAAAGCGTTGATATTATCAAAAAACAAAGTGGAATCTATCACTTTAAAATCAACATAAACCTTGTATCTAGGAACTGAAAGAGCAAGAGATGTTTTTTGCTCATTTTCAGCGTAGATATTTCCTCTTGGGGCTTTTATTATTCGGGTATCAAATACTTGTTTTTCTGCTTGAAGCACTAATTCAGAACCCTTATAAAATTGCAAATAAAAAATTTGAAAAATAACAGCCACACTAAGAAATAGCACTAAAAAATAGATTACATATACTCTTATTATTGACTCTTTATTGTCCATCAACTACCCTTCTCTTTTGACCTAATTACCAATGGAGGATCAATAGACTCATACAATCCCCACTCAGCAGTTTCTACCGCTATTTTGCTTTGCAAACTTTCCCTATCGTACATCTCTTGAACAGACTGTAACTCAGAGTATAATTGATCTCCTCTTTTTGACTCTTTAGAAATAAGATGAACAGTGTTATCAACATGATAACCATACGCCACATAAACAAGCATCAAAAAAGTGACAAATGCCAAAAAAGGAATGTTATTTAACACCATGCCTTTTTTAAACATTTCACCAGAAAATATGTTCTTTATTAACGTCACTTATAATTATTTTTTACTTGCAATTCTTAATTTTGCGCTACGTGCTCTAGAGTTCTTTTTAATTTCAATTTCATCCGGAACTATTGGCTTTCTCACTATCTCCTCCAATGGTCTAGTAACATTTCCAAAAAAATCTTTTTCTAAATCACCTTTGAAGTTTCCTGATCGTATAAAGTTCTTTGCCATCCTATCCTCTAAAGAATGGTATGTAATCACGACTAACCGCCCTCCCGTTTTTAAACATGATGGAATCTGTTCAAACATTTCCAAAAGCGACTGCATTTCTTGATTTACCTCAATTCGAATTGCCTGAAAAACTCTTGCCAAAAACTTATTTCTAACCTTAAAAGGAGTTAAACTCCCAACTGAATAAGCCAATTCTTGAGTACTATTAACAATTCCTTTCTCTCTAAGTTTTAATATTTTATCTACAACCTTTAAAGCTTGACCTTTGTTAAATTCACCGAACTGAATTAAGATGCTTAATAGCTCAGCCTCGTCATAATTATTTATGATATGAAAAGCACTCAAGTCAGAATTTTGATTCATCCTCATATCCAACTTACCATCATTTCTAAATGAAAAACCTCTTGAACCCTCATTAAATTGATGAGAAGAAACACCTAAATCTGCCAAAACACCATCTACCTCAGCTAAACCATGAAAATTCAAAACATTTTCTAGGTACCTGAAGTTTTGTTGAGACAATAAAAATCTAGGATCATCAATTGCATTTTTAGCGGCATCAACATCTTGATCAAAAGCAATCAACCTTCCATTATCAAGCTTATCCAAAATAGCTTTTGAATGGCCCCCTCCTCCAAATGTGACATCAACATATACACCATTAGGATCTAAAACCAATGCATCTGTAGCAGCATGTAAAAGAACTGGTATATGATATTCGCTATTCTTCATTTGAAGAATCTCCCATAACATCTGCAGCTAGCGTATCAAATTCATCCCAGTCATTGTTCATGATTTTCTCATAACTCTGCTTATCCCAAATCTCCCACAAATCAACATTTGCAACAATAACTACCTCTTTTTTGATACCCGCCCAACCAAGCAAATCTTTTGGAAGAAGAACTCTACCACTACCATCAGCAGCTACCTTAGTAGCACCTTTCTGAAACATTCTGGCAAACTTTCTATCCTTAGCTTTAAAACGATTGAGCTTTCGAAGCTTACTCATAACAACTCCCCATTCTGAAGAAGTATACATTGACAAACAATCATCAACTCCTCTCGAAATAACAAATTGCCCTTGATCTTCAGGAGACAACTGCTTTCTCATGTCAGAGGGGATTAACATCCTTCCCTTGACATCTAGCTTACAGTGATATTCTCCAATAAATCCAGTCATGAGCTTTAAACTTTAATCGTAAAACTAATAAATAATTACCCACATTTTCCCACATTTAGTAAATTGTGAATAACTTTTTACGCTTAAAGTGTAAATATGTTACAAAAATAAAAATCTATATAGAATTTTATATGAGTATAATGAGAAAAAAACTATAGTGGGAAAAAGTGGAGGAGATAAAATAAAAAAGAACAATAATCGGGCAAATAAATATTAATTTCTAAATTGGCATTTGAAGTCAAAAAAATGAATCAAGTACAACAAATAAATATTGATAATGTTCTGAAAGAAAAAAGCCCAAGACTGTACAAAATATTGCCAAGATTTATAATTAACTGGCTTAAGAAAACACTACACGAAAAGGATATAAATCAAATTTTAATAGATCTTAAAGAAGAGCATGAGATAGGGTTTATAAATAATGGCTTAATAAAATTAGGAGTCAAATCTGAGGGCATCGGCACTAACAACATACCCAATAAAAATGGAGTAATTCTTGTTGCTAACCACCCACTTGGCGGCCTAGATGGGGTTGCAATGATTCAACAAATAAGTAACGTTAGAAACGACATAAATTTCTTAGTCAATGATGTATTAACTCATATAAACAAACTAAAACCTTACTTCATACCAATTAATAAACATGGTAAAAACTCACGTAAAAATTTACTCAAAATTGATCAACTCTATAAATCTGATTCTTGTATTGTACTATTCCCAGCAGGGCTTGTATCTAGAAGACAGAAAAACAATAAAATTGAAGATTTAGAATGGAAGAAAAGTTTTGTTACAAAGGCAAGAAAGCACAACAAAACTATCATACCAGTTCACGTAAACGGATTAAACTCTCCAAAGTTTTACAATTTATCATATTGGAGAAAAAAACTAAGGATAAAACTCAATATAGAAATGCTGTTTTTAGCAGATGAAATGTTTAAACAACAAGGGGCAACAATTACTTTCACTTTTGGGAAACCAATAAATCCTGAAAAACTTCATAACAGATTTACAGATTTAGAGTGGGCACAAAAGATTAAAAATCATGTATATGAGTTAGAAAACAATCCTAACTTTGAACTATCAAACTAGCAGCAATGGAAAAAATAATACCACCAGTACCAAAATCCATTATAAAAAAAGAACTTAAAAACAATCGTTTTATAAGATCAACCAACTATGCTAGTCATGAAATTTACATATTAAACTTTCACAATAGCCCAAACACGGTAAAGGAAATTGGCAGACTCAGAGAAGTAACTTTTAGAGAATCTGGCGGAGGAACCGGCAAACCTTTAGACTTAGACAATTACGACACACGAGAAGAAGCCTATTATGAGCAACTTATAGTTTGGGACCCAGATCAAGAAGAAATAATTGGAGGATATCGCTTCATTAAAGGAGCAAAAATTTTATCATCCTCAAAATATAACGATTTAGCCACCAATGGACTATTTAATTTTAGTGATTCATTCACTAAGGAATATTTACCTTACACCATCGAACTTGGCCGATCTTTTGTTCAACCTAATTACCAACCTGCATCAGGAAACAAAAAAGCAATATTCTCACTTGACAACTTATGGGACGGACTTGGCGCTCTAGTGGTTGACAACCCGGAAATACAACATTTCTTTGGAAAAGTAACAATGTACTTAGATTTTCATAAACTTGGTCGAGACTACATCCTAGGGTTTTTTAAACAATTTTTTCCAGACGAGAATAACCTAGTGAACCCCAAAAAACCTCTTGCATTACATTATAAAATTGATGAATTCATTAATGAAATATCAAGATTAGAATTTAAAGAGGCTTACAAACTCTTATCTCAAAAAAATAAAGAATTAGGTGCTAATGTACCTCCACTAATAGGCGCATACATGAATCTTTCAGCTTCAATGAAATCTTTTGGAACTGCCCTGAATCAAAAATTTGGCGATGTTGAAGAAACTGGTATTTTAATTTCAATTTCAGACATTTATCCGAATAAAAAAGAAAGACATATCTCAACTTATAACATCAAAAAGGATGGAAATTAAAAATGCTGAATTTATTTGCAGTAATATAGAATGGAAAAAATGTCCTAAACCAGACAAGCCAGAATACGCATTTATAGGCCGTTCAAATGTGGGAAAATCCTCACTAATTAACTCCATAACCAATCAAAAATATCTTGCAAAGACGTCAGGAAAACCTGGAAAAACTCAACTAATAAACCATTTTTTAATTAACTCTAGTTATTTTTTTGCTGACCTGCCTGGCTATGGATACGCTAAAGTATCTAAGAAAGACCGTGCTAAGTTTAAAGATTTTTCAATGAAATATCTTCAACTTAGAACAAACTTAATGTGTCTTTTTCTGTTGATAGACAGTCGTCATGCTCCTCAACAAATAGATCTTGACTTTATGGAGTATTGTAGCACAAAAGAAATACCATTTGTAATTTGTTTTACAAAAGCTGACAAGCTAAAACCCAAAGAAGTAAGAGAAAACATTGATGTTTATGAGAATAAACTTTTAGAAAACTGGGAAGAAACACCAATGCACTTTATCACATCTTCTGTTGATAAAACTGGAAATGAAGAACTGCTTTCATTTATTGAACAAACAAATCAACTTTTTAAGTCCTGAATACACCAATGAAAATATTGGTTGCCCCAATGGATTGGGGTCTTGGTCATGTATCTCGAACCATTCCAATAATTAAAACTCTTTTGAGTAGAGGCCACGAAATCATAACCTGCGGAAACAATGATGCGAAAGCCATATATAGAGAAGAATTCCAAAACATAGCGCACTTAGACTTTAAAGGCTACAGCCCCAAATACAGCAAGAGTAACAACCAAGGGTTAGCTATGATAAAACAATCTCCTAAATTTTTTAAACTAATTAAAGAAGAGGAAGAATTTGCAAACAAAATAGCAAAAGAGTTAAAATTAGACTTTATTATTTCTGATAACAGGTTCGGTTTTAGATCAAAATTCACTACAAACATTTTCATTTGTCATCAAATAAATATTCAAGGGCCTCCTTTTCTAAAACAAATGATGCACGTAATAAATAACGGCTATGTTAAGAAATTCACCCAATGCTGGATACCTGACATAGATAAAGAAGGAAAACTTGCTGGAAAATTATCTAAATCAAAATTAAAAAATTGCCATTATATTGGATCACTTTCAAGGTTTGAAACGGCATGCAAAAAGAATTCAAACTGGAAATACAAGTATGTTGGGATATTATCAGGCCCAGAGCCCCAAAGAAGTATTCTTGAAAAGAAAATTATTTCCGAGTTTAAAAAGCTTAAAAAAAAGTGCGCCATCATCCAAGGAACACCCAATAAAAAAAATATCAAAATGGAAAACATTGATGTTTTCCCTCATTTAAAAACAACAGATTTTTTATCAATAATCGAAAACTCAGAAACAATTATTTGCAGATCAGGATATAGCAGTATTATGGATCTGAGCATACTTCAAAAACAAGCTATTTTAATACCTACTCCTGGACAAACAGAACAGAATTACCTGGCAAAATACCACAAGAAAGTATCTAATATTGGCTATATGACTCAAAAAGATATAACCCTAAAAGAGGCAAGTAAAATTAAAGGAAAGGTAAATCCAATCTCTAAAAAAGAACTACTGGAAAAGGCAATAATCGAATCTGGCCTTTAACTATTTACTTTGATTAATAAAATCATAATCTGAGCCGTTCTTTTTCCAAATAACAGCCAATGGATAACAATTCTCGTGAACCCAAATACTTGAAGGAGCTAAAGTCACTTCAAATTCAGTTAGATTTTTTCCACCTTCAAAAGCCATTAACTGACCAAAAGGTAAACTTGAAGCCTCAGCTCTCAAAGTATGGTTATGAATAAAGTTCTCGTCTGGAACTCCAGCACCAGGAGACCCTACCTGCTGAGTAGCAACCTGACCGTCTTCAAGAATGTAAACGGCTAAATAACACTCACCTTCATCAGAAAAGCTACCTTCAAGTTGAGATTGTACTTTAATCGTCATCTTACCTTCACTGATTGAATGACTAGCTACTAAAGAAACTTGGTTAGTTTCATTAATTTCAGAAGTTAAAGCATTTGAAATAGTAGAATAACCTGTGTAGCCCATATCCTCAGTACCTACAAAAAAAGCTGGATAACCTTGTGGATCTAATTCCCCCAAAAGAGAATAGCCAATATCAACCCCAAAATCATTATCACTATGTATAGCTATAACCTCTGCAGAACCAGGGAAATCAGTATAAACATCATTTGCATATTGATGCCCCCAATCTCCACATGGTGGACACCATGTAGCCGTAGCTTTAAATACAAGCCCTCTTTTAGTGTTTTCTGGATAAGTGCAAGTACCATTATCTTTTTTAGCTTCTGAATCATAAGCTAAACTATATGGGTCAGTACAACCTTTTTTGCTGCAGCTAGATAGAAATAATAAAAGAAATGAGATACTAAATAAAGTATAAATTGTTTTTTTCATAATGTATATTTTACTATAAAGTTAATAGAAAGTTACACTTTTGACAAAGTAAAGAAAAATGTTGAGCCACGACCAACAGTACTTCTGATGCTAATTGTGTGCCCATGC
>JBELEU010000089.1:0-8153 GCA_042093455.1 Crocinitomicaceae bacterium
ACTCCCGACACCTGGTTTTGGAGACCAGTGCTCTACCAGCTGAGCTACACCCGTATTATGCGCAGAAAGGCGCTTCACTTCTGAAACACCTTTACGCACGAATGATTAATTAATTAGTCTACGATTTGAGTAACCTGACCAGCTCCAACGGTTCTACCACCTTCTCTGATCGCAAATCTTAAACCAACAGCCATTGCAACACCAGTTATAAGTTCAACGTCAATTGTAACGTTATCTCCAGGCATTACCATTTCTCTACCAGCTTCTAAGTTTATTGTTCCAGTTACATCTAATGTTCTGAAATAAAATTGCGGTCTATACTTGTTATGAAATGGAGTGTGTCTTCCACCTTCTTCTTTCTTAAGTATATAAACCTCTGCTTTAAATTTAGCGTGAGGAGTAATAGATGAAGGTTTAGCAATAACCATACCTCTTTTAATTTGTTCTTTTTCAATTCCTCTTAAAAGTAATCCACAGTTTTCACCTGCTCTACCTTCATCAAGAATTTTTCTAAACATTTCAACACCTGTTACAGTAGATGCTAAAGGTGCTTCACTAAGACCAACTATTTCAACAGGATCACCTGTTCTAATAATTCCAGTTTCAATTGCTCCTGTAGCAACAGTTCCACGACCTGTTATAGAGAATACATCTTCAACAGACATCAAAAATGGCTTATCAGTATCTCTTTCTGGAGTATCAATCCATGTATCAACAGTATTCATTAATTCCATCACAGAATCAACACCAGATTGCTCACCATTAAGAGCAGCTAATGCAGAACCTTGAAGAATTGGGGTATCATTGTATTCGTATGACTCAAGTAACTCACCTAATTCCATCTCTACTAACTCTAGTAACTCATCATCATCAACTAAATCTACTTTGTTCATAAAAACAACTACTTTAGGTACATTTACTTGTCTTGCAAGTAAGATATGCTCTCTAGTTTGAGGCATCGGTCCGTCTGTAGCAGCACAAACTAATATAGCACCATCCATTTGAGCAGCACCAGTTACCATGTTCTTAACGTAATCCGCGTGACCTGGGCAGTCAACATGCGCATAGTGACGAGCAGATGTTTCATATTCAATGTGTGCAGTATTAATTGTAATACCTCTTTCTTTTTCTTCAGGTGCATTATCAATCTGATCGAAGTCTTGCTTACTAGCCAAACCTGCATCAGAAAGCACTTTAGAGATTGCCGCTGTTAATGTAGTTTTACCGTGATCTACGTGACCAATTGTACCAACGTTAACGTGTGGCTTTGTTCTTTCGAAATTTTCTTTTGCCATTTCTTTAGTTGTTTAGTTACTTATTTATTATTTATTGTATTTGCACTAGTGCAAGTTGTTTAATCTATTTAATGAGCCAATGATGGGAATTGAACCCATGACCTCTTCCTTACCAAGGAAGCACTCTACCTCTGAGCTACATCGGCATATCCATTTCTATTTTTAGTTGCTCACTACAAAAAATAGAGCGGGAGACGAGATTCGAACTCGCGACCCTCAGCTTGGAAGGCTGATGCTCTACCAACTGAGCTACTCCCGCAAAATGGACAACAAAGGTAACACTTTTATGCTTTCCTTTTACAAAAAAGTTTAAAGCAGAACCCCCAGTCATTTCATTGTTTTGTGGGGAGAGAAGGATTCGAACCTTCGAAGGCGTAGCCATCAGATTTACAGTCTGACCTCGTTGACCGCTTGAGTATCTCCCCAACACTTATTATTTAAAGAACTCTTTGAGCCGGTGGAGGGACTCAAACCCACGACCTGCTGATTACAAATCAGCTGCTCTAGTCAGCTGAGCTACACCGGCAATAAAAAAGACCTTATCTTTCGAAAAGGTCTGCAAATTTATAAAAAGAAATTTTATATTAAACAAATAAGCGAAAAAGTTTCACCCTTTTTCATAAAGTTTACCTTTATGTCTCTTTATTTGCCTTCTTAAAGCCTCAACAGTCTCATCTGTTGCTTCTTCGAAAGACTTGCATTGTTTTTTTGCAAATAAATCTCTTCCAGGAACGTTTAATTTAATTTCTACAATTTTATTATCAATAGTATTTGCTCTATCAATTTTAAGGTAAACTTCAGAATCAATAATATTATCAAAAAATATACTCAACTTCCCTATTCTCATCTTTATAAATTGTATTAGCTTTTGGTCAGCATCGAAATTAACGGATTGAACTTGTACTTGCATATAATTATAGTTTTTAACCTCTTGGATGAGATTGTTTATGAATTGATTTTAACTTGTCAAAGGTATTGTGTGTGTAAACTTGGGTAGCTGAAAGACTTTCGTGACCCAACAACTCTTTAATTGCATTTAGATCCGCTCCATTGTTAAGCATATGGGTTGCGAACGTATGTCTCAAAATATGAGGACTTGTTTTTTGTTTACTTGACACCATTGAAAGATAATAATTAACTTTTCTATAAACAAACTTTTCATACAATTTGTCGCAATTATCAGTGGTTAAAAACCAAATGGATTTCTTTGCATTTGTAGAATTATTGTACTCATGAATTAAATCTTGTAACCCTCTTGATAAGGGAATAATTCTTTGCTTATTTCTCTTACCTGTTACCTTAATTTCATTTTGAGAGACATCAGAACACTTTAATCCTATAAGCTCTGATAGTCGAATTCCAGTATGATACAACATCGACAATATCAATCGATCTCTTAAACCGTATTGATCATTAGGAAACAAATCACCATTAAATAGTTGCTCCATTTCCTTAACCTTAATGAAATTTGGAAGTCTTTTTTCAACTTTTGGAGTTGAAATCCCCGATACAGGTGATTCATCAACCAACTGTTTTTTAAGAAAAAATTTAAAAATGGATTTTATAGCGCTTATTTTTCTTGCTACAGTTGACTTGGAGTTGTTTTCAGTTAATAAATCAACCATATAGCTTCTAACATAAACAGAATCTATGTTTTTTATATTTTCTTCTTTATAAGTAGAAATCAAATAATCTTTAAATTGAATTAAATCAATTTCATACGCTATTAAAGTATTAATTGAGTAGCGCTTTTCAAGCCTTAAGTAAGCTAAAAAATCAGGGATATGATGTTCAAATTTTTTCAAAAAAAAAAGGGGCATAAGCCCCTTTGTAAACGTAATTTATATAAAAAGGTTATTCACCAAATTTTAATTTCTCAACATATTCAGCCTTAATCACTTCCTGTCTTCTTGTAACAGATTTTTTGATGTATTGTTTTCTAGCTCTAAGCTGTTTTAATACTCCTGTTCTCTCAAATTTCTTCTTGTACTTCTTAAGAGCTCTTTCAATTGACTCACCTTCTTTAACTGGTATCTGTAGCATGTTTAATTTTTAATTGGTCGGCAAATCTAAATAATAAAATCTAATATTCAAATACTTTAGCCTTTTAATAATGCTCTTGATATTACTAATTTTTGTATCTCAGAGGTTCCTTCACCAATTGTACAGAGTTTTGAATCTCTGTAGAATTTCTCAACTGGATATTCTTTAATGTAACCGTATCCACCAAAAACTTGAACTGCATCGTTAGAAACTGAAACAGCTGTTTCAGAAGCCTTGTACTTGGCCATTGCAGAAAGCTTGTTTACACTCTCTCCCTTCATGAGTAAATCCGCTGATTTGTAAAGCAATAATTTTGATGATTCTATTTCAGTTGCCATATCGGCTAATTTGAATGAAACGCCTTGAAAAGAACTAATAGGTTTACCAAACTGTTCTCTTTCTTTTGAATAATTAATTGATGCCTCCATAGCGCCTTCAGCAATACCCAAACCTAAAGCTCCAATAGATATTCTTCCACCATCTAAAATTTTCATAGATTGAATAAAACCCTCTCCTTCTTTTCCAAGAATATTATCTTTATGAACTCTGCAATTGTTAAATATTACTTCTGCAGTTTCGGACGCTCTCATACCTAATTTATCTTCTTTCTTACCTGCTTCAAAACCTGGTGTTCCTCTTTCAATAGCAAATGCTGTCATTCCATGAGAGTCTAACAAATCACCTGTTCTAACTACAGCAACAATAATATCTCCCGATTTACCGTGAGTGATGAAGTTTTTAGACCCATTAATGATCCAATAATCCCCATCTTTTTTTGCTGTACACTTCATTCTCATTGCATCAGACCCAGTATTGGGCTCAGTTAATCCCCAAGCACCAATCCATTGACCAGATGCTAATTTTGGCAGCCATTTACTTTTTTGAGCTTCATTTCCAAACTTAAGTATGTGATTGGTACACAATGAATTATGTGCTGCAATTGATAAACCAATAGACCCACAAACTTTTGCAATTCCTCTTATTACAGAAATATATTCAAAATAGCCCAAACCTGCACCACCAAATTCTTCTGGGACTAAAATCCCCATTAAACCTAATTCACCAGCTTTTCTAAATAAATCAACTGGGAAAGTTTGAGATTCATCCCATTTCATAACATTGGGTCTAATTTCTTTTTCTGCAAAGTCCTTTACCATTTGCTCTATCATCAATTGATTTTCTGAAATATCAAAATTCATAATTAAAATTTAATAATACTGTTTATATTTTGGGTGAATTCCTCTAGTAACGACCTTCCATTCAAAAAAGACAATTCAACAATAAATGAAAAACCTACAACTTCAGCTCCTTGTTGCTTTATCAATTTTGCAGCAGCAACGGCTGTGCCTCCTGTTGCTAATAAGTCATCGTGAACAATCACACGGTCGCCCTTTTTTACTGCATCAATATGCATTTCAATTTCTGCACTTCCATATTCTAAATCGTATTTTAAAGACGCTGTTTTATATGGGAGTTTTCCCTTTTTACGAATTAATATAAAGGAAATATCTTTTTTCATTGCCGCAGGAAAACCAAAAAGAAAACCGCGACTTTCAATTCCGGCAACATGGGTAACATCATCGTCAAATTGTGAAGAAAGCTCATCACAAATATCCTTAGACAATTGCGCATCCTTTAATATTGGAGTTATGTCCTTAAAAACTATTCCTTTCTTGGGGAAATCAGCAACATCTCTTATCGAGAGATTTATTCTATCTGTTAATTTCAAACTTTAAATTGAGTTATTGAAAATTAGGAAACTGAAATATAAGGTGCAATTTTACGGTATATCTCATCATTTACCAAATGAATTTTTTTGATATTTAACTTCGATTTAAATTCTCCATGATGATATCGATAGTTCACAATAGCGTTAGACAAGCTCCAATTGAAATAAGGATGCTGTTTCAAACTATCTAAAGAAACCTCATTTAAATTGATTTTTTTTATGGATTGACTATCCACAAAAACATTAACTATTAATTTCGAGCAAATTTCTTCTTTTAAACCATATATTTCTTCAAATTGTGAAGTACAAACAAAACCACCTAATAAGTTTCTATAGTTAATTATTCTTTCAGAGAAAACCTTGCCAATGCCCTTAATGGAAGATAATTTAATAGCATCAGCTTTATTAATGTCAAAGCGTACTATTTTTTTAGGTTTAACTTTACTAGTAATAGAAATCAAGCTGTTTTTATCTAAACTAAAAGTTCCAAGGTTTTGAATCTTTTTATCAAGCTTTAATGCATGTAAGTCAATAGAACTGTTAACATAGTAATAATATTGATTTGTAGTTTTTTTCAGAAACAGGGTGTCTGAAAGATTATTAAGTTCATAATTTGGGATAGAATCAACTAAAACAAGTGTTAGATTAGAAAGAGTAGGATTCTTTCTCTTTAAAGGCGTTTTAAAAACGGCATACTTCTTAATTTCTTTAACCTTAACTGGACTAATTACGTGACATTTCATAAGTTGATCGATTGACGAGAATCCCCCCAATGAAATTTTATACTTTTCAATTGTTTTTACCTGTTTCTTTGATAATCCAAATTGATTCCAGTCCGAAAAACTCCATAAATTGGGATCACTAGATTTTAATTTAATTGAAACATTACTTGACTCTTGAATATTAAAATCATTGTTAGATTTAATGATTGATTCTACAACTATTGGTGGTAAATCAGGTTTAAAAATAACAGCATTAAAACAATAATAAACACCATAAAGACACATAAAAGAAACCAGGACAATTGTTCCTTTACGTTGAGCACCAGAAAAAAGAAACATCTACTTGAATTTTTTAATCTTACCAGATTTTATTCTGCTGAAATAATCTTTTAAATCAAACTTAACCTCTTTAGCGAAGAAATATAAACCTAAAATATTAGGAAATGCCATTCCCAAAATCATCATATCTGAAAAATCAATTACAGCACCCAGTGTAGAAGAAGAACCAACCACAATAAAAAATAAGAAAATTGCTTTGTAAGAGTAATCAACCCATTTAGAATTGCCAAATAAATAAGTCCAAGATTTTAATCCATAATAAGACCAAGAAATCATTGTAGAGAAAGCAAATAAAACAGCAGAAAAAGCAAGTACATATTTTGACCAGCCACCTAAACCGTGTTCAAAAGCTGCAGAGGTTAATTCCGCCCCTTCAAAACCTTGAGTATCCTCTGCAAAACCTGTAAATATCAAAACTAAAGCTGTCATCGTACAAACAACTACTGTATCAATAAAAGGCTCTAACAAAGCAACTATTCCTTCGCTAACTGGCTCCTCGGTTTTAGCTGCAGAATGAGCAATTGAGGCAGATCCAACTCCTGCTTCATTTGAGAAAGCTGCTCTTTGGAAACCTACAATCAACACCCCAACAATACCACCAAAAGCAGCATCAGGAGTAAAAGCACCTGAGAAAATTAATTTAAAAGCATGACCAACTGACGAAAAATTAAGAATTATTATTGTCATTGCACTTAAAACATAAATACCCACCATTAGTGGAACAATCTTATCTGTTACGTTTGCAATACTTTTTATACCACCAATAATCACAACTCCAACAAGAAGTGCAAGTATCACCCCAAACCAAGCTCCATTGCCCTGTAAGAATTCAAAGCTATCTAAACTTGACAATTGCGCAAATGCTTGATTGGCTTGAAACATATTACCACCCCCAAAAGACCCGCCAATACATAATACTGCAAAAACAATTGCTAATATTCTACCAAAATTAGCATATCCTTTTAATGCCAGACCTTTACTTAGGTAATACATAGGTCCCCCTGATACTTCTCCATCTACAGAAATATTTCTATATTTAACTCCCAAAGTACATTCAATAAATTTGGATGACATTCCTAATAGACCAGCTAATATCATCCAAAAAGTTGCTCCTGGACCACCTAGTGTAATTGCTACTGCAACCCCTGCTATATTCCCCAAACCAACAGTTCCAGAAAGTGCTGTCACTAAAGCTTGAAAATGAGAAACTTCACCTTTGTGATTTGGATCATCATATTTCCCCCTTACCAATTGGATGGCATGAAAAAACCCTTTTACATTTATAAATCTCATGTAAATAGTAAAAAATATTGCCCCTAGGACTAACCAAAGAACAACAAGAGGAATATCTAGGTTAATAAATGCCAACGGTTTGAAAAAGAATACACTCCCTAATACTTCAACAATAGGTTCAAAAATCTTATTTATTTTATCACTAATTGTATTTTCAGTCTCTTGAGAAAAAAATAAAATTGGTTGTAAAAATGCTATTGTAAAAAATAATAATTTTTGTTTCATCTTATTTGATATTTATTTGTTGACTTATCTGTTTTTCTAAAAACTGTATACCAGAGTCGAAATTTCTTGGATTAAAATCCAATTCTTTTTTAGCTTTCTCTATTACAAAACCCGTTTTCAAAGGTCTTTTAGCAGGTTGATTTAAAGATTCCGAAGTTACTGGAATTATTTTTGATTTATCTAAATTATAATAATCAGCTACCTTATATACTAATTCTAGAATACTATTGGTTTCAGGACCAGAAAGGTGATAAATCCCTTGAGCATTTTTATCTGCTACAGAGATACAACCTTCTGCTAAATCTTCTGCAAGAGTGGGTGAACGGTATTGATCATTAACTACACGAATGGTTTTTCCTTTTTCTATTTCCCCTTTAGACCAAAGTACTAAGTTTGATCTACTCATATTATCAGTGATTCCGTAAATGATAATAGTTCTTAAAATAGCATAATTTGAACTTGTTTCTGATACTACAAATAATTCTATACCTGTAGTTGTTACTATAT
>JBELEU010000090.1:0-8033 GCA_042093455.1 Crocinitomicaceae bacterium
CTGTAAATATTAATGGTGGGACTCCACCATACACTATTTTGTGGAGTAATAGTCAAACCGACTCAACTATAGTATACTTATCTACAGGTATTTACTCAGTAACAGTTACCGATGCAAACGGTTGTTTTATTTCAGATTCTGTTTTTGTAGAATCTTTTGTTGGTATTAATGAAAATGATTTAATTTTAAATCCCTATTTATATCCAAATCCAAGTAATGGCTCTTTCTCTATAATTGTAAACAACAACGTCAAATTCAATGCTATGGTTTTCGATATGTATGGAAGATTGATGTATTCTAAATACAACTGTTATGGTAAAAATGATTTTAATCTAAATTTAACCTCTGGGAACTATGTTTTGAAAATAATAACAGACGATGAAATTGTAAATCTAAATTTATCAGTATTTGAATAAATATCTCTTTTATAAAATTCTAGTCTTAACTCTTTTATTTTCCGCATTTCTTTCTTGTGAAAATTCTAACGATAAAGATAGTAATCAATCCTTAATTACTAAGCCGATTGTAGATTCTGCAATGGTTGTTTCAGCTCATCCAATTGCTAGTAAAGTTGGCGTGGATGTTATGAAAAATGGTGGAAATGCAATTGATGCGGCTATTGCTGTTCAATTTGCACTAGCTGTTGTATATCCAAGTGCTGGAAATATCGGAGGTGGAGGTTTCATGGTAGTTAGATTAGCAGAAGGTGAAACCAACACGTTAGACTTTCGAGAAAAATCACCATCTAAATCATGTAGAGATATGTATTTAGATGAAAACGGAGATGTTATTCCTGACTTAAGTTTACTTGGTCATTTGGCTGATGGAGTTCCTGGAACTGTTGATGGAATGGTCAACGCTCATGAAAAATACGGTTCAATAAGTTGGGATGATTTACTTCAACCTTCAATTGATTTAGCAAAGAATGGATTTGTATTAACCAATAAAGAAGCAGCTAATCTAAATTATTATTTAGAAACCAAATCAAGTTTAAATACCATAGACAGTTCATTTTATAAGACTAAATGGTTTCCTGGAGATACTATTGTTTTAAATGATTTAGCTGAAACATTAAAAAGAATAAGAGACCACAAAAGAGCAGGTTTTTATGAAGGAAAGACAGCCGATTTAATAATTGAAGAAATCAATAGAGGAGAAGGTATTGTTTCATATGAAGATTTAAAATCTTATGAAAGTATATGGAGAGACCCTATTGTTTTTACTTATAAAGATTATAAAATGATTTCAATGGATTTGCCTTCAAGCGGAGGAGTCGTTTTAAATCAGATGTTTAAAATGATTGAATCATTTCCATTGTCTTCATTAAAGTTTCATTCTCCAGATTATATCCACCTTTTAGCAGAAGCTGAAAGGCGTTCTTATGCCGATAGATCCAAATTTTTAGGTGATCCAGATTTTGTTACTGTTCCTAAATCAGCACTGTTGGATTCTAATTACATTTTAAATAGAATGAATTCTTATAACCCTTACAGAGCATCAAAAAGTAGCGATATATTTCCTGGCAATAATTTAATTAACGAAAGTGAAGAAACTACTCATTATTCTATTGCTGATCAATATGGAAATGCTGTTTCTGTTACTACGACATTAAATGGTTCTTTTGGAAGTGGTGTTGTAGTTGGTGGTGGAGGTTTTTTACTTAACAATGAAATGGATGACTTTAGTTCTAAGCCCGGCACTCCTAATTTATATGGACTAGTTGGTGGAGAAGCGAATTCTATTCAGCCCAACAAAAGAATGTTAAGCTCAATGACACCAACGGTTGTTGAAAAAAATGGGAAATTATTTATGGTTCTTGGAACACCGGGAGGGTCCACAATAATTACTGGTGTTTTTCAAACCATTTTAAATGTAATTGAATTTAATATGACCATGGATGAAGCCGTTGAAGCACCTAGATTTCATCATCAATGGTTGCCAGACCAAATTAAGATAGAAAAATCACTTTATATTGATTCAAGTTTATGCAATCAATTGATGAATTTAGGTCATAAGTTAAAAACTGTTGGCTCAATGAATAGGGTAGATGCTATTTTAATAGATGATGATGGTAATCTTCATTCTGGAGCAGATTCAAGAGGTGACGATACTGGAATTGGATTTTAGAATTAATAGAAAATGTTAAAACAATTAGATTTTTCCTACAAAAAAGACCTTCTTTTTCTTGTTGTTGTTTATGCAGCTGGTATAATAGGTACCCATTTTAGTGATGAATTTTTAAAATTATCCTTCGTATCTCTAATTATTCCTACTGTTTTATTTTTAATTAGGTTGAAACCAAGTTTTAAAAACTTGGCCTTGTTGGTCATAGTATTCATAATTACTTTTTTTGCCGAATGGATAGGTGTTAATTATGGATGGATATTTGGGGAATATATTTACGGTGACTCTTTAGGATTTAAAATAGGTGGCGTGCCTTTAATGATTGGAGTTAATTGGGTGTTGCTTTCAATTGTTTCAAGACAAGCTTTATTTGGCTTTTTGAAAAATAAATACCTTGTTGCTCTACTATCGCCTGTTGTCATGTTGATAATTGATCTAATTCTTGAGCCTATTGCTCCTGAGTTAAATTTTTGGAATTGGAACAACATCGATGTCCCAATCTCAAACTACAGAGATTGGTTTATTGTCGCATTAATAAGTCAATGTGTATTATTGAATTTTAAAAAACTTGATAAAATGATTTTTTGGTCAATTACTTATCTAATAATATTAACCCTATTTTTTTTAAGTTTTTATCTTTAAAATACCTTTTCTTTGAAAAATATTCTACTTTTATTTTAATGAAATCAGCTTATAATAATAACGTTCAAGAAATGCCATGGATTTTCATTCCTGGTTTATAACTGATTAATCTGTAAACTAACTTTTAAAAATTTAATTATGAGTAAAGTCATTGTCTTGGGGGCAGGTATGGTAGGTAGTGCCATGGCTATTGATATGTCAAAAAATCACGATGTTTTATTAACTGATGTTAATTCAGATGTTCTTAAAAATGTTCAAGCAAAATGTACTGATTTAAGTATAGCATCATTAGATGTGACGAACGTAAGTAAATTGCATAAAGCTATAAAACAACACGATTTAGTTATTTCTGCAGTTCCTGGTTTCTTAGGTTATGGTACATTAAAAAATATTATTGAAGCAAAAATGAATGTAATTGACATTTCATTTTTTCCTGAAAATTCATTGGATCTTCAAAATTTAGCAAAGCAAAATAACGTTACTGCTATTGTTGATTGTGGTGTTGCCCCTGGCATGGACAATGTTATTTTAGGCTATTACAATGAAATTTACAAACTTGATTTTTTTGAATGTTTAGTTGGCGGTCTTCCTAAGGTTAAAAAGTGGCCTTTTTGCTACAAAGCCCCCTTTTCACCAATTGATGTAATTGAAGAATATACTAGACCTGCAAGATATGTTGAAAACAATGAATTAATTGTAAGAGAACCTTTAACGGATTGTGAGTTTGTTGATTTTGATAAGGTTGGAACTCTAGAATCTTTTAATTCTGATGGTCTTAGGTCAATAATTTTTACTATGCCACATATTCCTAACATGAAGGAAAAAACACTTAGATATCCAGGGCATGTTGAATATATAAGAGTTTTGAAAGAAAGTGGTTTTTTTGATGATCAAAAAATTGATATTAATGGATGTGAAGTTTCAAAACTTGATTTTACTTCTAAAGTTTTATTTAAAGAATGGAAATTAGGTCCAGAAGAACCTGAACTGACTGTTATGAGAGTTACGTTAAGAGGATTAAATAAAAATGGTGAGCGGGAGCAAATCGTTTATAACCTTCATGATGAATTTGATATTGCATCCAAAACTTCATCTATGGCTAGAACAACTGGATATACAGCAACTGCAGCAGCCAATTTGCTTTTGGATGGTCTTTTTTCTGAAAAAGGTGTTTTTCCTCCAGAACTAGTAGGTAAACATGAAAAATGTTTTAATTATTTTTTGAAATATTTAAATGATAGAGGGGTGTTTTACAAAAAAGAAATCACTAAAATCTAATTTCGACTGCTAAAAACTTTGTAACTCAAAATTCTATCATACAAATCAATAGGATCTCTGTAATAGGCTTTTAATATGTATTCGTTTTCTGTTTCAAAATGAGCACCTTCGATAGTTCTATTTGAATATTTTCCATTTTCATTCACAGTTACATACATATAGTTATAATAACCTTGTTTAAGAAAAACTTTATGAGAATATTCTTTCAAAGTTGAATCATATTTCATTTTGAATTTCTCATTTATTTCCCAATTTGAGAGTTGCCCAAAAATGTATATGTCATTATTTTTAACTTCATTTGAGCTCAAGTGAAAATTGACCCACCCATATTCTGATTGAATTTCATCATTTTGATGGTCAAATGATCGAAGAAAAAATTTACCATTTAAGTCTCGATATGATAAATATTGCTTAAAACTTCGTTTAGGTTCCTTAATTAATTCTATTTGATAAGTGCTATCTGTATATCTTATGTTTTTTACATTCTCACTAGCTTTTCTAAAGCTGCTAATGTCAAAAAATCTAAATTCATTTCCGCCATCAAAAACTCTGTCGCTATTGGCAAGGTAAACTATGCTATTTTCTCTAACAAAATTAGGTGAATTGACACTTATTTCATTAAATTCCTGATGGTTTTGCTGAACTGAAATTAAAAAATTATTGTATGGGTCTGTTATTTTGTTTGGATCGTAAGAGTAATTAAATTCAAATTCTTGTTGGTAATTACGTTGCTCAAAATTTGAAGTTTCTACAACTTTTAAATTTGCCTGCATTGTATTTTCTGATACATAAAACTTTAAAGTAGCTAAAGATGATTCTGGTTCATATTCATCAAAAATTTTTATGATATAATTTCCTGATCTCTTTAATGATAGGTTCTCATTAGGGATACTAAACTCATAGTGTACATATGGAATTAGAGTGCCGAATGATTTATTAACATTATCAATGTAATTGGTTTTATATCCTTCTAAATATTCCATTTCCATTAGGTCACTTTCTTCCCATTCTATATTACAATGAATTACTTCATATTGTAAACTATTTATTTGATCATCTAATTGGTCAAAACTTATGTTTATTGCAGAATTTGTATTTAATGTTAACAAAGGCTCTCCAACATCAATAGATTTATTTCCAATTGAAATACTTTTAATTAGATCTGAGTACACTTTATTTTCATATTTTATTTTTTTATTTTCTTCAACAATTACCTCCGCAGTTTCATTATTATATTCATTGTCATAGTAGTCATTGTTTTGATCAGCTACTACTTTTTTTACGCTACAATTATGGATACTAACAGAGATTAAAATTATTATTATTTTAAAAGATACTATAAATGTGTTATTTGTAATCATTCTAAATTATAATTGCTTGATTATTATTAATTAACATTACAATGCGAAATAAGACAAATTTATAAATTTGCCATGCTAAATATTTTGATATTTAATAATAGATGAAGGTAAACATAAAAAAAGGACTAGATATAAATTTAGAAGGTCCTGCTGAAAAAATTATTAAGGACGGTAAATCTAACCAGTTAGTTGCCATCAAACCCTCCGATTTTCCAGGATTGACACCCAAAATGTTGAAAAAGGAAGGAGAATCAGTTTCTTGTGGAACTCCCATCTTTTTTGATAAATATAACGATCTCATAAAGTATGCTTCTCCAGTTAGTGGAACTTTAAAGTCAATTGTAAGAGGAGCAAAAAGAAAGATTACTTCAATTATTCTTGAGTCCGATGGTAAAATGACACAAGCTTCAAACGATTCATCAGATTTAGCAAAAAAGAGTAGAGAAGAAGTAGTTTCTTCGCTGTTAGATTCTGGTTTATGGCCTCTTATAAGAATGAGACCAATAGATATTGTTGCTCAACCTAAAGATGTTCCTAAATCAATATTTATTTCTGCATTTGATTCAAACCCCTTAGCTCCTGATTATGATTTTATAATGCATGGAAAAGATTCAGAATTTAATGCTGGAATTGAAGTGTTAAAAAAGCTAACAGATGGTTCAGTCAATCTTCAATTAAGATCATCTGCTGCAGATGTTTTCAAAAACGCAAAAAACGTTGAGATTAATACCGTTACTGGCCCTCATCCTGCAGGAAATGTTGGCGTTCAAATTCATAATATTGATACAATCAATAAAGGAGAAGTTGTTTGGTATGTAAATCCTCAAGATGTAATGTCTATTGGAAGATATGCTTTAACTGGGTCTTATGATGTCTCAAGAGTTGTTGCTGTTACCGGAAGTAATATTTCTGAAAGAAATTACATCAAAACAATTCCTGGAGCATCAATCAATACAATTATATCTTCTGAAAACATAATAGAAAACAGTAGGATTGTTTCTGGAAACCCCTTAACTGGAACTTCAGTTGATTTAGACGGATACTTAGGATTTTACCATCATCAAGTCTCAGTACTTCCTGAAGGTAATCAACATAAATTCTTCCTAACTGAAGGTTGGTTGGCTGCTGGTTTTAGCAAGTTTTCAGCCTCAAAAGCATATCCAACTTGGTTAATGCCAAAATCAAAGGTTTATAACATTGACACTAATTTAAATGGAGAAGAAAGAGCTTTTGTCGTTTCAGGGCAATATGAAAAAGTTTTTCCATTTGATATTTACCCTGTTCACTTAATTAAATCTATCATAACCAATGATATTGAAAAAATGGAGAGTTTAGGTATTTATGAAGTTTCTCCTGAAGATTTTGCTCTTTGTGAATTTGTATGTACTTCTAAAATTAACGTACAAAGTATCGTAAGAGAAGGTTTAGATTTAGTTTATAAAGAATGCATGTAATTTAATATATATACTGTGAAGTTTTTAAGAAAAATATTTGACAATGCTCACGCAACTTTAAACAAGAAAGAAAGTACTAAAAAGTTTTTTCCACTTGTTGATGCGCTTGATACATTAGTTTTTACTCCTAATCATGTTACCAATAAGGGCTCTCATATTAGAGATGCTATTGATTTAAAGAGAACAATGATGCTTGTGATAATAGCCTTGATACCTTGCCTTTTGTTTGGTATTTATAATACGGGTTATCAACATTATAGAGTTCTCGGTGGTTTAGATTCTGCTACATGGTTAGATATGGTTGGAGTTGGTTCACTTGTTGTTTTGCCAATGGTTGTTGTTTCGTATGGTGCAGGACTTTTAGTAGAATTTATATTTGCTATTCGAAATGGGCATACAGTTCATGAAGGGTTTTTAGTTTCAGGAATGTTAATTCCATTGTGTATGCCTGCTGATGTTCCGTTATGGATGGTTGCTGTAGCTACTATTTTTGCTGTAGTTATAGGTAAAGAAGTATTTGGTGGTACTGGTATGAATATCTTGAATGTAGCTTTAACAGCAAGAGCATTTTTATTCTTCGCACATCCTACTAAGATGTCAGGAAACGAAGTTTGGATAACAGGATATGGTGATGCGAAAGCTGCACAGTTACTTCCTGATGGATCTTCTGGTGCTACTGCTTTGGGAGAGTTAGTTCAAGGAAAAGCTGATCCAACAATGGCTGCTGATGTAACTGAAAAATTTGCTTCCTTAGGTCAGTATGATATTTGGAATTCTTTTGTAGGGTTTATCCCTGGTTCTATAGGTGAAACTTCCTCACTAATGTGTTTAGTTGGTGGTGCGTTATTACTTTGGACTGGTGTTGCGAGTTGGAGAATTATTACTTCTTTTTTTGTCGGTGGGTTTGTAATGGCTTCTATTCTTAACCTTGTTGGTGGAAATGTTTATTTTGATTTGCCTGCTATTCATCAATTGATGCTAGGTGGTTTTATGTTTGGAATGGTTTTCATGGCTACAGATCCTGTTACGGCATCTCATACCAACAAAGGGAAATTTATTTACGGATTTTTAGGTGGTTTTTTAGGTATACTTATTAGGATGGTTAATCCAGCTTATCCTGAAGGAATTATGTTAGCTATTTTAATAGCTAATGTTTCAGCTCCATTGATTGACC
>JBELEU010000091.1:0-8023 GCA_042093455.1 Crocinitomicaceae bacterium
CTAAAAACAAACCGATTTGAGGGACAGCTATACATGCAGCATAAATAACTATTGATACCCCAATTATGTGAGGTTCATAGGTTAGTTTTTGATTAGCAATTGGTTTTTTATTGAAGTTTCCCATGGCCATGGTGGTCATTTTTAACATAGATTGTTTTTTATTTAGTTTACCAGCCAGATATAAGGCTAAAACTACTCCTCCTAATATGAATATCCATGGAGATTTATTGTTTTCAATGTTATTATGAAATATAAAATCTTTTCCCGCTAAATAAGTGAGTGTGCTAATCAATAAATATCTAATCGCTTTTATTGAGTAATCCAAGTTACTATTTGAGTTCAATCCAACAATTAATAATTTAGGTAACCCAACTAGGATTCCCCAAATAATATTAAATATGATGTAAATTATTCCAATAAAAAATAAATGCTCTATTATCTCCATGCGGCAAATATAAAGGAATTAAGTTTAGAGATTTCTTTATTAACATCTGCTTGATACCATTTTTCAAATAATTATATTCGCCCAATATTTAAAATAAAATCAGATGAAATCTTTTATAACACCAATTCTAATAGTATTATTTTTTATTTCAAATTCTTTTAAAGCACACGAAGGAATGTGGATTCCTTCTTTACTAAAAGCATTGGAAGGAGATATGCAGGCAATGGGGCTCAAGTTGTCAAGTGAAGATATTTACAGCATAAACAAATCTAGTTTAAAGGACGCTATAGTTCATTTTGGTGGTGGGTGTACAGCAGAAGTGGTAAGTAAAGAAGGTTTAATTTTAACCAACCATCATTGTGGTTACGGTCAAATTCAGCAGCATAGCTCACCTGGAAATAACCTTTTAAAAGATGGGTTTTGGGCCATGAATAGATCTGAAGAGTTAAAAAACCCAGGTTTAACTGCTACTTTTATTGTTAGAATAGAAAACGTTACTGAAAATGTTCAAAAGGGTGTTTTATCTTCAATGTCTGAAAGTGAGCAAAATGAACTCATTTCAAAAAATATAAAAACAATTTCTAACAATGCAGTAAAAGGAACTAAATACAAAGCAGATATTAAACCTTTTTTCTACGGCAATGAGTACTACATGATTGTTTCTAAAACTTACAATGACGTAAGGTTAGTTGGTGCTCCTCCAAGTTCATTAGGCAAGTTTGGTGGTGATACTGACAATTGGGTTTGGCCACGTCACACTTGTGATTTTTCAGTTTTCAGAATATATGCAGATGAAAACAATGAGCCGGCTGAAATTTCTGATGACAATAAACCTTATCAAATTTCTAATCCTTTAAGTATCGCCTTAAATGGAGTTCAGGAAAATGACTTCACAATGGTTTTTGGTTTTCCTGGAAGAACATCACAATACTTAACTTCAAAAGCGGTCGAAAATTACATGAATGTCATTAACCCTGCAAGAATTGAAATGCGAAAAAATAGTTTGCGTCACATTGATGCAGCTATGGATTTATCAGAAGAAACATTTATTAAATACGCTGCAAAACAGTCTCGAATAAGCAATGCTTATAAAAAGTGGATTGGGCAAGATTTAGGGCTTCGTAAAAAAGATGCAATTTCTAAAAAATTAAAATTGGAGGAAAAGTGGTTGAATCAAAATAAAGAAAACGCAAGTTTACTTGAAAGTATTTTCGAAGTTGAAAAACAAAAAATTAAGTTTGATCAAGCAAATAGCTTGTTCAAAGAGCTCTGGTATTACGGACCTGAGCTAATTCGATTTAGTTTTGGGTTCAATAAAATCTTGATGGGTGACTTTGAAAAAGAATTAGCTTCAAAAAAATCCAATTCATCTTCTTTTTACAAAAATTACAGCAAGACAATTGATCAAAGTGTTTTTTCTTCTTTATTACCGATTTATATTAAGCATATGAATGATGATTTGACAAGCCCATATTTAAAAAGTTTAATTAAAAAATACAATGGTAACTATTCTGAAATTGCAGAGTATCTGTATCTAAAAAGTTGTTTTACTTCTCAAGAGAAATTAGACAAATTGCTAAAGGGAAGTGAAAAATCAATAAGAAAAAAAATAGCGAATGACCCATTTTATCTATTATCAAACGATATAATAAGTCATTATAGAAATTCAGTTCATCAAGACTACATGAGATTAAATGATTTAACAGACTCTAAAATGAAACAATATGTCAAAAGCTTAATGACTGGTTTCCCTGAAAAAACATTTTGGGCTGATGCTAATTCTACATTAAGATTAACGTATGGAAAAGTAGAAGGCTCATATCCAAGAGATGGGATGAAATACACTTGGTTTACTACAATGGACGGAATAGTAGAAAAATTCAATACAGGAAATGATGATTTTATGATTCCAGAGAGGTTAAAGCAGTTACACAAAGAAAAAAACTATGGAAAATACGGCTCAAATGGTAATTTGAACATTTGTTTTCTAGGTTCAAATCATACAACAGGAGGCAATTCAGGAAGTCCTGCAATCAATGGTGACGGTCTTTTAGTTGGTATTAATTTTGATCGTAGTTGGGAAAGCACAATGAGTGATGTTCTTTTTGATGAAGAAATTTGCAGAAATATCATGGTAGATATACGTTATGTATTATGGGTTATTGATATTTATGCTGGAGCTGGTCACCTTGTTGATGAGATGACGCTTATTGAAAATTAAGCTTTTAATTTCCTTTGTATTCGGGTTTTCTTTTTTCAAAAAAGGCAGTAATCCCTTCTTTGTGGTCGTTACTATCAGCTGCGATTTTTTGATTTTTCTTTTCTAGCTCTAATTGTTGTATCCAATTGTTGCTGTTGCTTTGATTGAGTAAATCTTTAATTAAAGCAATTGTTTTTGTTGGTTTTTCAGCGATTTTTTTTGCAAAGGAATCAACTACCGTTTCAAATTCATCGTCAGGAACGCATTTATAAATCATTCCAATTTTCTCAGCTTCTTCAGCACTTATTTTATCTCCTGTAAACATTAATCCGGCAGCTCTTTGCAATCCAATTAATTTAGGAAGAAAAAAAGTTCCAGCACTATCAGGTACAAGACCAATATTAACAAATGCTTGAATAAATTTTGCAGATGATTTAGCAAATGTAATGTCGCAAGCAATTGCGATATTAGCTCCTGCACCGGCAGCAACACCATTTACAGCACAAATCACTGGTTTGGGCATTTCTCGAATGTGTTTTATTATTGGATTGTAAGTGTGTTCAATTATTTCGTCTATTCCAGGACTGTTTTCTCCAGTTGCTTCTTGCAAGTCTTGTCCCGCACAAAAAGCTCTTCCTTCACCAGATAAAATTACTGCTCTTACTTCATCATCTTCTTTGCATTTCTCAAGAGCATCTATTAGTTCATCAGCCATAGCGTAATTGAAACTATTTAAAACATCAGCTCTATTTAATGATATCTTAGCTACTTTATTATTTTTGCTGAAGATTATATTATTATAGTTTTGGTTAGTTTTCATTATATATATTGTTAGTCAATTTAATTTGAATTCAAAAAAAATAATAATTTTCAAGTATTAAAATAATTTTTATTCAAAACAATGAGTCAATTTCATAAGTTAAAAGTAAAAGATATCGTCAATGAAACCAAAGATACTGTTTCAGTTTCTTTTGATCTAAGTTCTGATATTACAAATAAATTTAAATTCAAATCAGGTCAATACCTTACATTAAAATGTGAGGTTAATGGTGAAGACTGTAGAAGATCATACTCCATATGTTCCTCTCCAAATAACGATGAGCCACTGACAGTTGCTGTTAAAAAGGTTCCGAACGGAAAGGTCTCTAATTTTATCAATAACGATTTATCTGTTGGTGACGAGATAGAAGTAATGGAGCCTCAGGGAAATTTTACAATTGAGAATCAAATTGATCAAGAAAAAAAGTTTGTTGGCTTTGCTGCTGGTTCAGGAATTACGCCAATGATGTCAATGATAAAGGATGTTTCGAATGAAAACTCTAAATCTAAGTTTCTTTTGTTTTATGGCAATAAGACAGAAGAAGATGTAATATTTAAAAATCAATTAGAGAGTTTAGTTTCTGATAGAGTCGAAGTTCATTATCTTTATACACAGCAGCCTTCATCCTCAGAATTGATGACAGGAAGAATCAATAGTGCCAAAGCTTCAGAGTTGATTAAATCTAAAATGGATTGGCTCAATTCAGATGGTTTCTATATGTGTGGACCAGAACAAATGATAGTCGACATCAAGGAAAGTCTCCAATCTTTTGGTGTGGTTGACGATAAAATTAATTACGAATTGTTCACTGTTCCTGTTTTAATGAATAGTGAAAATAATTCTGTTACAGTGGATGCAGATTTTGACGGTGAATCAATGGTTACTGTAATTTGCGATGATGAAGAAATTGAATTTGGACTAAACATTGATGGTGACACAATATTAGATGCTGCCATGAATGAAGATTTAGATGTTCCTTTCTCTTGTAAAGGTGCAGTTTGTTGTACTTGTAAAGCAAAAGTTGTTGAGGGCAAAGTCACAATGGATGCAAACTATGCTCTTTCTGAACAAGAAGTAGAAGACGGTTATGTTTTAGCTTGTCAAGCTCATCCTGCAAGTGCAAAAGTTATTGTTGATTTCGACTAGATTTACTTATATTTATAAGCATTAATAAAACAGTACATAGATTTAATGAAGTTTCACTTCTCCTTTTTTTTACTTTTCTGTCAGCTATTCTTTTATTGTCAGGTAAGTGATGTTGGTGGCCCTATCTCTATTCATATAAGTAAAAGCTCTAAAGAAATTCAAGATATTCTTTTACCATCTTTTAATTTGCAACAACGCTTAATTGAAGATGAGAAAGTTAGTTTTGAAAAATCTACACCATTTAGATTTGGGTATGTTCACAAAGTTCATTTTGATTTAGACAATAACGGAACATGGATTGATGTTAAAACAGGAAGAATTTGGAAAATAAGTTTCAAATCCGAAAATGCACTTAGTATTAATATAATATTTAGTAAGTTTAATTTACCTACTGGTGCTCATTTACATTTATATAATCAGGATACAAAACATTTTGTTGGTGCCTACACTTCTTTTAATAACAATAAAAACAACAGCTTAGGAACTGACCTTGTTAAAGGGGAAAGAGTGGTTGTTGAATTATTTGAACCAATGGAAGCATTGGGTGAAAGTGTATTGGAGATTGGTGAAATTATTCACGGTTACAAAGACATAAACAATTGGTATCCAAATAAAGTCAACGAATCTGGAGCATGCAATATGGATGTTATTTGTTCTGATGGTATACCATGGTCCAATGAAAAACGTTCAGTAGCAAGAATTGTTAACGGAGGCAGTTTATGTACTGGAACACTATTAAACAATACTCTTGAAGACGGAACTCCCTATTTTTTAACTGCAAATCATTGCGGACCAACATCAATGGGTAATGCAGTTTTTAAATTTAATTACGACAGTCCAACTTGTGGGTCTCAAACTATAGCAAATAGTCAGGTTCCTGTTGGTCCTAACCAATCCATAAATGGTTCCACTTTTATATCTTCAAATGCATCCTCTGATTTTGCTTTATTAGAGCTCAATTCAGCACCGCCTGTTAATTATAACGTATATTATTCGGGTTGGAGCAATTTAAATGTTGCTGCTCAAACAGGAGTTTCAATTCATCACCCTAATGGAGATGTAAAAAAAATATCATTTGACGATGATCCATTGCAGTCGACAACTTACAATGGAACCAATAATAATATGTGGCAAATTGAGACTTGGGAAAGGTCTACAACAACAGAAGGTGGCTCCTCGGGTTCTGGACTTTGGGATGAAAATCATTTTTTAGTGGGTCAACTTTATGGAGGGTCAGCTGCATGCGGCAATAATGGAAGTGACGTTTACGGTAAATTTTCGATGTCTTGGACTGGAAATGGATCAAGTAGCCCAAATTCTAGATTAAAAGATTGGCTTGATCCAAATAACTCGGGTGTGACCCAATTAGGGGGGCTTGGCTCCAATACTTCAAACTTAAGTAATGATGCTGCTATTACAGCTTTAGATTATCCAAATGGAACTTATTGTAGTTCTTGGGTTCCTGTAGAGTTTGAAGTCAAAAATAACGGAATAAATACAATTAACTCTCTTGATTACGATGTTTATATTGATGGGGTAATTTATTCTTCAAGTGGTAGTCCGTTTCAATGGTCAGGTAATTTGATATCAGGTGGAAGTTTGATTATTCCTTTATCTTCTTCAGTCAATGTGATTGATGGCTCTCATACTATTGAAGTCAGAATTACGTATGTCAATGGACAAGTTGATTCAGATATAACCAATAATATTAAAGTTGGATCTTTTTCTTCATTTGATAATACTTCACTAGTCAAGTTGAATCTAGATTTTGATTGTTGGGGAAGTGAGATATCTTGGGATATCGTTGAAGATCAAACCGGAAATGTATTGTGGTCAAAGCCTCAGGGTTCATATCAAGATATTTCACCAAATGGTTATTCCATTACTGAAAATGTTTGTTTAAATGATGGGTGTTATGAGTTCATTATTTCAGATTCCTATGGAGATGGAATGAGTGGTTCACAGTACAATGGATGTGATAACAACGGTAATTACAGCTTATCTGATCAATGGGGGAGTATTGACTTTATAAACATGAGTGCAGTAAATGCTGATTTTGGCAGTCAAGCATTTCATACTTTTTGCATAACAAATACCTCATTGAGTGATTTAAAGTCTAGCGCTGCATATATTTATCCTAACCCAGTCAATCAATTTTTAAATATTAATAATTCTAAAGATGGAGCTAAACTTTTAATTTATGATATTCATGGAAAGATCGTTTTACATACAAAAGCTTACTTTGGTAAAGTTTATAGTGTTGAAACACTAAGCCCAGGATGTTATTTTGTTGATCTCTCATACGGAGAGACTGTTGAGCGTTTAAGATTTATTAAAAACTAAGCACAAATGAATATTGTAATCACAGGTTGTTCTAAAGGAATTGGTTTTGAGTTGGCAAAATTGCTTTCTCTCAATCATAAAGTTTATGGGATATCTAGAGACGAAAAGCAATTAAAAAAGTTAAAATCAGCTGTTGAAATTCCAGAAAATATTTGTTTTTATGTTGGTGACGTTGCGAAAATTAATCAGCAGGATTTAAATCAATGGATTCCTGACGAAGGAATTGATGTTCTTGTCAATAATGCGGGTTATCTTGTCAATAAGACATTTAAAGATATTTCTCATGCTGATTTTTTAAAAACAATGGAGGTTAATTTATGGGGAGCCATTAATATGTCTCAATTGTTAATTGATAAATTAACTTATAGTTCAGGGCAAATAATAAATATAGGAAGTATAGGGGGAGTCAATTACTCTTCTAAATACTCAGGCCTTTCATTATACAGTTCATCAAAAGGGGCCTTAACTACCTTGTCTGAATGTTTGGCTGAAGAACTAAATATAAAAGTTAATGTATTAGCTCTTGGTGCTGTGCAAACTGAAATGCTTTCTGAGGCTTTTCCTGGCTATCAAGCTGATGTAAGTCCTAAAGAAATGGCTGAATTCATACTTGACTTTATAAATAATGGGTCTAAAATCATCAATGGACAGATAATAAAGGTTACAAAAAGCAACCCTTAGTCTCTGTATTTCAGGCACTTAAAAAATAATTGTATTTTAATGTAAAAAATCATTCACAAAACGTTGTGTAATACTAAAATCCGACTTATGTTTGCACCCGATTTAGTTCATTGGTATAAGAGGTAATACAGCGTTAAGAAAAAATAAATTAAATTTTTTTTTATTTTTCTTGGTTAGTATTAAAATCTATATATCTTTGCACTCCCTTAACGAAATCAAAAGAGATTTTTAGGGAAATTTATTAAGACTTTATGCTATTGATTTAGCTACAAATATTAAAGTTCTTTGAAGTATTGAAGAAAGAATTAAAACTAGCACAACCTGAAATTTGAGACAACAAAACTTAAAGTTATAATTACAATGGAGAGTTTGATCCTGGCTCAGGATG
>JBELEU010000092.1:0-8009 GCA_042093455.1 Crocinitomicaceae bacterium
AGGCTTCGTCCCCTGCTGTTTGTGATTTAACCAATAAGCTGAAAATAGCTGTTCCCAAAGATTACCTAAATTTTGAAGGGCTCGATCCTGAAATAAAAGAAAATATCAATCAAAATATTGAAAAATTAGAAGCTTTAGGACACCAAATAAGCCTTGTTGACTTCCCTTTTGTTAAATATATTGTTCCTAATTATTATGTTTTAACTACTGCTGAAGCGTGCTCAAATTTAGCAAGATATGATGGTGCTCATTATGGATTTAGAAGTGACAATTCACTTGATATAGATTCAACATACCTAGCTACTAGAACCGAAGGTTTTGGCATGGAAGTCAAAAGAAGGATTATGCTTGGAAATTTCGTACTAAGTGCTGGTTATTATGACGCTTATTTTTCTAAAGCTCAAAAAGTTCGAAGATTGTTAAAAGACAAGACAGAGGAGTTATTAGAAGAAAATGATGTAATATTAACACCAACTACTCCTACCACAGCATTTAGTATTGGTGAAATTAACGATCCTATTGCCATGTATTTGCAAGATATTTTCACTGTACATGCTAATTTAACAGGAATGCCAGCTATTTCAATTCCAATATCAAAGCATTCAAATGGGTTGCCATATGGTTTACAGATAATGAGCAACAACTTTAAAGAAGATTTAATGTTTAGCACTGCTAAGTACCTAAAAAAGGCATTGAATTAATCTTAATGTTAATTATACTTTAAGTTCTCCTTAATTACTTACTTAATCTTTTCTGATGTTGTGTTTTACATGACAAAATGATATACTTTAGGTGTAATTATGAAGTACCATTTAGAAAATGACTATGAATATGATTTCTCCTTATTTGGAATATGTTGTCATGAAAAAGATTATCGTCTTTGTTGGGCAATAAACAGCAGCTTAAAGCTATCTCTTTCAAAAACTAGAGAAACAATAGATGTTATGTTTTCAAAAAAAGAAAATCGTGTCGGTGCTTTTACAATTTTTAAGCATGAGAAATCTGATGAAAATGAATCTCTTTTTTTAATTGCTAACAAATCAATTTATGGCTCTCTGATTCCTGAAAAAAACCATGTCGATTATTTTTTATTAGTTAAAAATTCTTCCGATATAAAACCCAATCAATTCATTGATAAAATAAATTCCATTCCCTTTGTTTTAACCGCTCAAGAAATTGACGTAAATGTGTTAAAGTCAAAAGAAAACCTTATCTTTTAATATGCTAAAAAAAACTAAAATTGTTGCGACTGTAGGCCCATCTACAAGTGAAAAGGAAACTTTAATAGAAATGATTAAAGAAGGAGTTAATGTCTTTAGAATCAATTTTTCCCATGGCTCTTACAGTGATCACACAACAGCAATAAAAAAAATAAAAGAAGCTGATATTGAGCTTGGTACTCACACTGCAATTCTTGCAGACCTCCAGGGGCCAAAAATAAGAGTTGGTGAAATGCCAGAGGAGGGCTTGTTGTTATCTAATGGGGATGAATTCATTCTTACTAACTCTGAAGAAAAAAGAACTAAACTTTCTGCAATCATTTCCTATAAAGATCTTCCAGCAGATGTTAAAAAGGGGGAAAGTATTTTATTAGATGATGGCAAAATTGTTTTAGAAACAATCAAAACTGATAACCAAACAACCATAACAACAAAGGTCATTGCTGGTGGTATTCTTTACTCTAGGAAAGGTGTTAACCTTCCAAATACTGTTATTTCAACTTCTAGTTTAACTGCAAAAGATAAAGCTGACTTAGAAGTTGCTCTTGATAATAAAGTGGATTGGATTGGGTTTTCATTCGTGAGAAATGCAAGAGAAATAATTGAACTAAGACATTTAATAACACAGCACGGAGGTAATGCAAAAATAATCGCCAAAATTGAAAAACCTGAAGCTGTTGAAAACCTTGAGGCAATAATTGAGGAAAGTGACGCCATAATGGTCGCCAGAGGAGACTTAGGGGTTGAAGTTCCTCTTGAGAAGGTTCCACTATTACAAAAAGAAATTGTTAATCAATCAAGACAGCTTGCAAAGCCTGTTATTATTGCTACCCAGATGATGGAAAGTATGATGTCAAATATCACTCCAAATAGAGCAGAGGTTAATGATGTTGCCAATGCTGTAATGGATGGTGCTGATGCTGTAATGTTAAGTGGCGAAACATCAGTTGGTAAACATCCTGTTGAAGTGATTAAAATAATGACTAGAATCATCAAGGAGGTAGAAGAAAAATTTGAGCCTCTTTATATTCATGAAAGCATTCCAAAGAAAAACCATGAACGTTTTATAACTGATTCTATATGCTTCAATGTTTGTCGATTAGCTCAAAGAGTAGAAGCAAAAGGGATTGTAACCATGACACATTCCGGCTACACTGCATTCAAAATATCTAGTCAGCGTCCTAAGTCAAGCATTTTTGTTTTTTCTAGCAATAAAAAACTTCTTGAAACACTATCTCTAGTTTGGGGAGTTTCTACGTACTATTATGACAAAACGGTAAGTACAGACCATACTATTGCAGATATAAAATATCTACTCAAAGAAAATGGTTTAGTAGAAAGTGGAGATCTCCTTATTAATACAGCAAGTATTCCATTGGAAGAAAGCGGAAAAACCAACATGCTTAAATTAAGTTACATTGATTAAATAAATTAAAGAATGATAAACGTTGAATTATTAAGCAAAACTTGTGAAACCCCTGGAGCCCCAGGTTTTGAAAACAAGGTTAGAAAACTAGTCATTTCAAAAATAAAAAATCATGTTGATTCTATAGAAATTGACAATATGGGCAATGTTATAGCCTTAAAAAAAGGTAAAAGTGAGGCAAAAAAAGTGATGATTGGTGCTCATATGGATGAGATTGGATTCATAGTAACTCATATTGATAACAATGGATTTGTTAAATTTCATCCTCTTGGTGGGTTTGACCCAAAAACACTTACATCCCAAAGGGTTATAATTCACGGTAAAAAGGATATTATTGGAGTAATGGGATCTAAGCCCATCCACGTAATGACCCCTGAAGAAAAGAATAAAGTCCCTAAAATTACAGACTACTATATAGATTTAGGAATAAGTAAAAAAGAAGTTGAAAAAGTTGTTGCGGTTGGAGACTCAATAACTAGACAAAGAGAATTAATTGAAATGGGTGATTGTGTAAACTGTAAAAGCTTAGATAACAGAATTGCTGTTTTTATATTAATGGAAGTGTTGGCTAAAATGGAAAAACCTGCATACGACACTTATGCTGTTTTTACCGTCCAAGAAGAGGTTGGCATAAGAGGAGCTCAAGTTGCAACACAAAAAATACAACCTGATTTTGGATTTGGATTAGATACAACAATAGCTTATGATGTTCCTGGTGCTACTGAACATGAAAAAATCACTTCATTAGGAAAGGGCGTTGCAATTAAAATAATGGACGCTAGCACTATTTGTGATACAAGAATGGTAAAGTTCATGCAAAAACAAGCAACAGCTAACAACATAAGTTGGCAAAATGAAATTTTAACTGCTGGAGGAACTGACACAGCGAGTATTCAAAGAATGACCCCTGGCGGATCTATAGCTGGAGCATTTTCAATTCCAACTAGACATATTCATCAAGTAATAGAAATGGTTCATAAATCAGATGTAAAAAACTGTATAGATTTAATGAACATTTGCTTAAGCGAGCTTGATCAAGCTGATTGGAAATTTTAAATCCCTTAAGTTAAATCCTCCCTAATTTAGTGATGCTCTCTTTCGTTTGAATGAATCATATATGCCAACATATTTTAATGGTTGAACCTACTGCTTTTCAATTCAATTCTGAAACAGCAACAAATAATTTTTATCAAAACAATAAGTTAAGTGAGTCTAGATCTCAACAACTTGCGCTAATCGAGTTTAATGACTTTGTTAAAAAACTTACAAATAAAGGGATAAGGGTTACTGTTATAAAAGACACCAAATCTCCTGTGAAACCAGATGCAATTTTCCCTAACAACTGGGTTTCTTTTCATAAAAATGGAAGTGTTGTACTTTTTCCTATGTGGGCTAAAAACAGAAGAGATGAACGAAGATTAGATTTATTACAAGTTTTACAAAAAGAAAATAAATTAGATATTAAAACCAAAATAGATTACTCCGATTTTGAAAACCAAAATATGTTTTTAGAAGGAACCGGAAGTATGGTGTTGGATAGAAAAAATAAGTTGTGTTATGCAGCTATTTCAGAGAGAACAAACAAAAAATTGGTCTATAAATTCTGTGAAGAAATGAATTATTCTCCTATACTTTTTTCTGCTAAACAAAGTATTAAAGAAAAAAGAGTTCCTATTTATCATACCAATGTAATGATGACTATTGCTGATAAGTATGTTATCATATGCTTAGATACAATAGATGATTCTGAAGAAAGAAAACAAGTAATTAAAACCATCCAAAAATCAAAAAAGGAAATTATTGAAATTACTGAAGTTCAAAAAAGTTGCTTTGCTGCAAACGCATTACAACTAATGGGTGATGATTCTCCCTATTTAATAATGTCAAGTAAAGCTTTTCATTCTTTAAGTACTCAACAAGTTTCTAAAATAGAAAGCTATAATCCTATTCTTCATAGCGATTTAACTACTATTGAAAACATAGGTGGTGGTGGCGCAAGATGTATGATGGCAGAAGTTTTTCTACCAAAAATTAAGCACTAAAGTTCTGACTTAAATTGTTTTAAAAACCTTAGATCGTTTTCAGAATACAATCTTAAATCATTAACCTGGTATTTCAATTGAGCAATTCTTTCAATCCCCATTCCAAAAGCATATCCAGAATAAACCTTTGGATCAATATTACAATTTTCTAAAACATTAGGGTCAACCATTCCGCAACCCATAATTTCTAACCAACCTGAATATTTACATACATTACATCCTTTTCCTTCACAAATAGTACAAGAAACATCTAATTCTGCGGAAGGCTCAGTAAATGGAAAATAAGAAGGTCTAAGTCTTATTTTAGTTTCTTCTCCAAAAAGAGCTTTTGTAAAGTACAGTAACGTTTGCTTTAGGTCAGCAAATGAAACATTCTTATCAATGTAGAGCCCTTCTACTTGATGAAAAAAACAATGTGCTCTTGCTGAGATTGCTTCGTTTCTGTATACTCTTCCAGGTGAAATTGTTCGAATTGGTGGCTCTTCATTTTCCATAACCCTAACCTGAACGGATGAGGTATGTGTTCTTAGAGCCATTTCTTTATTAATAAAAAAGGTGTCTTGCATATCTCTTGCGGGATGTTCTTCCGGAAAATTTAGCGCAGTAAAATTATGCCAATCGTCTTCAATCTCTGGCCCTTCAGATACCGTAAAACCAATTTGGGCAAAAATTTCAATGATTTGTTCCTTTACAATAGAAATGGGATGTCTAGAACCTAAAACCGTTGGCTGAGCAGTCATACTAAAATCAATATTTGACTTAATTGACTTGTTTGAACCTGAGTTCGATTTCAATTCTTCTATCTTACTTGAAGCTAAATTTTTAACCAGATTTAATTGCTTCCCAAATTCCTTTTTGTCTTCTGCAGGAACGTTTCTAAACTGCGTAAAAAGATCAGTAATACTTCCTTTTTTGCCAAGCATTGCAATTCTAAATTGTTCTATTTGATTGCTGTCGGTGGAATTAAAATTAACAATCTGTTCTTTTATAGTAGTTATCTTATCAAACATATCTTATTTACTTCATTATGGTAACGGAAAGTATTGTTACTGGATCAGATGGTTTATTTCCTCTTTCTGTCTTTACATTACAAATAGCATCTATTACTTCAATACCTTGAATGACTTCACCAAAAACAGTGTAACCATTATCTAAAAATGGTGTTCCACCTATTTCTTGATATACCTTTTTTGCTGTATCCGAAAAAGCAAATTTTTCTAGTTGGTGCTGGTAGTCGGAAGCTTTTTGATTGATTTTGTTTTCCATTTGTTTCAATTGATTAAGGTTGTATTTTCTCCCCTGTACAATATAAAACTGACTTCCACTAGATTTCTTTTCTGGATTAACATTGTCTCCCATTCTTGCTGCTGCTAAAGCTCCCTTTTTATGAAATAATTCTGGTACTATTTCTGCAGGTATTGTTTCTCCTTCACTTGTTTGGCCTAATTGACCACTAAAACTTTTATCTCTTGATTTAGGATCACCAGCTTGAGCCATAAAGTCTTTAATTACACGATGAAAAGTAATTCCATTGTAAAATTTTTCATTCACTAACTTAATGAAATTATCTCTGTGCAATGGAGTTTCATTGTAAAGCTTTAAAGTCAATTCACCCTTAGAGGTAGTCATTAGAATACGTATCTCTTTTGACTCTTTATTTTTGGTTTTTAATGAGGCACACCCAACAACACAAAAGGCAAATAAAACGACAAGTGAAATTCTATAGATGTTAAACATTTTAATACTGTATTTTTTTTTACCTTGCAAATTAAGCAAATAGTAAAATATTATTCTATCATATTTATGAAAAACCGCTACTTATATAAAAAGATAATTTCATTTTGTTTTATTTTCTCGCTTGTTATTGGATTGAACTCTTGTTTTAAAGTCGAGAATACTACTGCCGTTATAACTGTTCTTGATAGTTCAAACAATGCTGCTGTTGCTGATGCTGAAGTAGAGCTGCTGTACATTGCTGGACATCCAGATTCAACAAGTATTCATTTAACCGAGTCAACAAACAGTAGTGGCTCAGCCTTATTTGACTTTACAAGTATGTACAAAGCAGGACAAGCCGGCTTTGCTGTACTAGACATTAGAGTAAATGGGACCTACAAGGGAATTATAGAAATCAATGAAATGGTAGCCAATGAAGAAACCGTTTACCTGTAACTAAAGATTATAATATTCAATTATAGCTTCTTTTATTATTTCTTCTTGCTCATCTGAATTCAAATTTGGAAACTTCTTAAGAGGCTCAAAATGTATCCATCCCTCTTTATCTCTACCTTTTGGTTTATAATATCCTTGAGGAGTGAAAATAACACATAAACCAATGTGCATTACTTCAACTTTTTGATCTTTAGTTAATTTATCAATCTCCATATTGAGTTCTTGAAGGCCAATCACAAATAAAATGCTGTCAATTTCTGGAGATTCACCTATTTTTTCTCCTAATTTGAGTTGTAAGCTTCTCCATTGTTTCTCTAATTCAAAATTCATATATTTAAAATAATTCTAGTAAAAATAATTTAATATAAATATCAAATTTAATTTTGTCAAAAAAACAAATCATAGTTCACATCCTTTTTTCTTTTGTTATTGCTTTTGTTAAAATTTATCAAATAATATTTATTGAAGGTTTTTGGGGAAGCTTGCCCTTAACCATATTAAAAAAAGTAGGTTTTTTACTATTAATATATTGGCTGGTCGTATTGTTGTTGTCCAACATTAAAAAGAAAATAACTAAAGAAGATTAATTATCAATTTGCACCCAAATGTGTTTTGAAAAAATTAATTTTATCCTTTAAAACCTACTATTATGGAATTTCAAAATATATTAATTGATATCAACGAAAAAATAGCGACAATAACTATCAATAGACCCAAACAACTGAATGCTTTAAATAAAGCAACAATATCTGAGCTAAATCAATGTCTATTAATACTAAAAGACAACATTAGCGTTAGAAGTTTAATTATAACCGGTTCTGGTGAAAAAGCGTTTGTTGCTGGAGCAGATATTAAAGAATTTGCTCATTTTGGAATTGAAGAAGGTAAAAACTTAGCTCAATCTGGTCAAGAAAAATTATTTGATTTAATTGAAGCGTTTCCTAAACCAGTTATTGCAGCAATAAACGGATTTGCATTAGGTGGTGGTTTAGAATTAGCCATGGCTTGTCATTTTAGAATAGCTTCTGAAAATGCAAGAATGGGGCTTCCTGAAGTAAGTCTTGGTGTAATTCCAGGATACGGAGGAACTCAGCGGCTTCCTCAATTAATTGGAAAAGGCAAGGCAATGGAGCTAATTACTACTGCAAA
>JBELEU010000093.1:0-8008 GCA_042093455.1 Crocinitomicaceae bacterium
TATAAAGCAAGCAGCACAGTACGTTAAAAGCCACCCCAATTACAACTCAAACAAAAGAAGTTTTAACGGCCTACTTACGAGATTAAAATGGCATTGTCATTTTATTCAAAAGTTTGAAAATGAATGCACCTACGAAACTCTTTGCGTAAACAAAGGCTATGAAACCATGCCTTATGAAAGCAATCCAAAACACATAGAGGCATGGAAAGTTGGTAAAACAGGATGGCCTATGGTAGATGCCTGTATGAGATGTTTGAAAGAAACAGGATGGATTAATTTTAGAATGCGAGCTATGTTGGTTTCTGTTTTTTGCCATCAATTGGATTGCAATTGGAAAGAAGGTGTCTATCATTTGGCCAACCTTTTTCTAGATTATGAGCCAGGAATTCATTACACACAGTTTCAAATGCAAGCAGGGACAACAGGTATAAACACAATAAGAATGTACAACCCTGTAAAACAGTCAATAGATCATGATCCAGACGGTATCTTTATAAAAAAATGGGTCAATGAACTAAAAGATATACCCGTTGAATTTATTCATGAACCGTGGAAATTAACAGATCTTGATTTACAGATGAATGATATTAAATGTGAATATCCTAAACCGTTAGTAGATCTAGTTCATTCCGGCAAAAAAGCAAGAACTAAAATTTGGAGCTACAAAAAAAGTGACGAAGTAAAGAAAGAAGCAAAACGTATAGTAAAATTACATACTAGAGATCAGAGGTGAAGTCCACACTCTGTTTTAGGTGAATTGTTCCATCTGCCAGATCGACCCTTTCCAGCAACAGTACAATGCTCACAACCAATAGAAAAATATCCTTTTGATACCAAAGGGTGAAAAGGTAAATGATGATCTTTTATGAAGGCTTCTCTTTCATCTGATGTTACATCCAACAATGGATAAAACTTAACCATTCCTTTTCGTTCTTCAAAATAATCTAAAGTATCTCGATGATCACTCTGCCAACGCATTAAACCAGAAATCCAAACCTTGTAATTCTGTTTTATTTTATCTAAAGGTTCTACTTTATTAATAGAGCAACACATATCAGGATCTTTTGTCCAGGTTTTGTCATCAGTAGTGAACTCATGTTTCCATTCTTCAGCAGTTACGTTTACCACATTTAAATCGTATAATTTAGTCAAGTAATCTTTGTAAATTATAGTTTCTTTAAAATGATAACCTGTATCAATGAAATAAATTTTTTGGCTTTTATTAACGTCAGAAAAAACTTTAAGCAACATTGCTGAAGTTGCTGCAAATGAAGATGTTAACATGATAACTTCGCTGTCAAAATCTTCATATAATTTTTCAACACGTTTATGAACTGACAAGGTCTTGTAAAGCTCATTTAAACTTTTTAATTGAGGTCCTAGTTCTGATTCGAAAGAAATTTTTTTATCAATCAACATAATTATCAAGTTCAGTGTCAATGAATACTTGCAAATCATTTACCCTAGTTTCATCACTTGGGTGTGTACTTAAAATTTGAGGGACAAACCCACCTTGTTCAGACATTTTATTCCAGAATGCGATTGACTCGCTGGCATCATAACCTGCTAATTTCATAAAAACCAATCCAAGCTTATCTGACTCCGTTTCATGCACCCTACTAAACTTTAACATACCCAGAGTAGCTGAACCAGAAAATACGTAATCAAATACAGTTTTTGTTTCAGTTGAATCTTGTTGACCCACACCTGATAACTTCATAATTCCATTTAAAGCCATTTGCTGACTCATTCGTTCATTTCCATGTTTTGCTATGGCATGAGCCACTTCATGCCCCATGACAGCAGCAATTTGATCATCATTGTCCGCCAAATCTATTAAACCAGTATAAAAACAAACTTTACCTCCAGGCATGCACCAAGCATTTAGGACTTCACTTTCAACCGTCTTAAATTCCCATGCAAATCCTTCTATACGATGAGAATGACCGTTGTTTTCAAGAAACGATTCGGCAGCATTTTGAATTTTTCTTCCAATTTTCTTGATCTTAATTGCCTGTACGTTATTATCAGGAAGAACTTCAGCAGATTTCATAAAATCATTATACTGTAATTCTGACATTTGTATTAAATCTTGCTCATTGAGCAAATGCATTTGTTTTCTATTTGAAATAGGAACCTTTGAACAAGAAAATATGAAAGCAAAAACAAAAATTGCTAAAAGTAGTTTATTGATTTTCATTTGTAATTATAAAATTTTTACGGATAAACCTGCTTCAAGTAAAGCATCGTAAATAGGCTTAAGGCTTGAGTACTCATCTCTTTTAACCATACACTTTCCATTGTTGTGAACTATCCAAGCGCATTGTTCTGCTTGTACTGTTTCATGATTACAATATTTACACAACATTTCGATTACATGCTGAAAAGAGTTGAAATCATCATTAAATAGCATCAATTCTTTCAAATCAACGCTTTCAACTTTTTCAATAATATCTTCTTCGTATTGGTGTTTTTCAGACATACAACAAAACTATTAATTAATCAGGTTGGTTCAAAATTGTTTCAACATTTATACTCACACCATCTTTAAATGCTACAATTTTAGCAACTGCAATCCCCTTTCCCTTACAAGATTTTAAATCTTTAAGGACTTCATCGTAATTTGACTTGCTCATGGTCATGTATCTAAACCCTTGTCCTTCAGGGTAATTTTCAACATTTTCAATTGTATTAAAAACAGCTTGTAATTTATCTGGTACTCCTTCATAATAAACACCTAAATCTACTTTGTACTCATAATTAAACGTAAAATCATTTTGACTGGACTTTACTACATTATAGTCATCAATACCTTGTTGTTTAACAATGTCTATGGCTTTATTAGCATCTTCCATAGATGTGAATTTTTTACTAAAATACTGCTTGCCTTTTAAACGCATTCTAGACTTTACTCCAATTGAGCTTAGGTTAATTAAACCATTTGTGATTTTAGTTGGAACAGAGTCTTTATAGGTTCCTAAATCAATAAAGTAGATAATTGGATTAGAAGGTTTTGGAGGAGCAGAAGGTTTTGGAGGAGCAGAAGGGTTTGGAGGAGCAGAAGGGTTTAATGAAAGAGCTGTTGATATAGAAACTTGAGCTCCGTTGTTATAAGCAACTATAAAAGCATCAGATAAACCAAGTGGGACAAGCTGATTTTTTCGTTGAGTAACTTCCTCAATCGTTTTGTATTCACCTGTAGTGTACTTAAACAAACCTCTTCTTTTTTCTAAATACAATGGCGCAACATTTAAAACGTTATCTTCTGTCAGGGCTTTACTGAAAGCTCCTATTTGAACGGAAAAGAATAAACCTTGTTTTGTATGTGAGTTTGCACTAGCCTCATTTACAATTTCTTCAATGGTATCATCTTCTTCAACAACATCAACTTCTGCAACTGCATTTTCTGTTTTTGTTGGTTTTCTTTCATCTGCGACTACATTTGTAGGCTCTTCAATTGATAAAGCAGGTTGATTATTTTGCTTGGATCTAGCTTCAGCAATTGATATTTTTTTACCATTATAAATGGCTACTACAAAAGCATCTCTATAGCCTAAAGTTCTTACCTGATTTTTAGAAGAGTTTGCTGATTCAAAAGAAGTAAAATACCCTACTCTATACCTGGTTATATCATCGTTAACTTTTTCTGCACTAATCGGAGCAAAACCTTTAAATAAATCTTGAGGAATTGGCCTTCTAAAAGCACCAACCTGAACTTTATAAACTAATCCATCTGGTGATTTTGGATTAAGTGGTATTGGGTTAGAGTTTGAATAATTAGATTTTTCATTAATAACAAATAGGTCTTTGACTACCTTGGCTGGTGGCACAAAAGTATTTTTCACCAAAACTTCAGTAGATACATTTGAAACAATATTTCCATCATTAGACGTAATGATAGTGCTTGTTTCGCCATCAGATTGCAGCTCATTTTCAATGTTAGCTAAGAACTCATCACCCATTCCAGAAATTGACATCCCCCTAACCTGTCTAGCAGAAACACTATCTAGTGAACTGATTACTTCAGCTTGAGACATTTCTTTGACCTTTATTTCTTCTTCTATTTCTACTATTTCTTGATTAATAACTGTTGACTTCTGTTTATTTTCATTGGACTTAATAACAAATTGATTGGCCTGTTCCTTGAGTTCTTTTCGTTTTTGAGGATTTCTTTCTTTTTTTGCTTTTTGAGTTAATTCATTGGCTTTAATCTCCATTTGCTCAGCAAGACTATTTAACGTTTTTAGTTCTTCTTCCTTGTTAATTTTACCAGTTTGTAAAACATTGATTTCTTTTTGCTCTTTATCGTAATTTTTAAACTCCTCAGAACCTGCAACAACTTCAGGATTTTCAATCATCTTGATTTCTTCTACCATCGCTATATCTTCGATTATAGCATCTTCCATTTTTTTAATCTTCTTTGCTTTGGTATCGAGCTGATTTGATTTTATTGTTTGTTCCTTAGCCAACAATTCATATTGTTCTGCCAAAACAATAGCATTTTGTCTTTCCTTTTTAGGCAATGTTGAAGCACTATCTCTAATCACTTTACTTCTTTTGGAGAATGCTTCTGCGTTTGCATAAGATTTTTGAGATAATTTCTCAAGTTTAACAGATTGTTTTGTTTCTTCTTTTTGAACCGTTTTAGCCAATTGATATTTGTCTTCAGTAAAATCTTCAACCACAGCTGTACTGTATAATTTATTGGCTTTAGTTAAGTGAGTAATTGCTGTATTTTCGGAAGAAATAGCCTGTTCGATTAGTTTACTTTTCAATACAGGATCTTTTTCCTCTTCAGCTTCAACCCTTAATGCTTTTGCATTTTCAGATAATTCTACAGCTGCTTTTTCGTAGTTTTCAGCTTGTTTAATTTGGTAGTTATTGTTTACTACAGCTTCTGAAAATGATTTAGATGTTTTAACTTTCTTGGTTAATAAACTAATCTCTGACTGATTAACTGAAGCAACATCATCAGCCATTTTTAGTTGACTTTTTGCTTTTTTCTTTTCAAGCTTTGCTATTTTATTATCAGTCTTGGCTATTAGCTTTTCTGAAAGAACTGTTTTTTCTAAAGTTTTTAACTCTTTTATTTTAGCATCTATTGTTTGAACAGATTCGATGTTTTTTTGATTGTCGTTCAAAACTTGAGCATTAGTTGCAGTTTGAACCCCAACTGTTTTTACAACAGGTTCATCATCAGCCAATGCAGCAACATCATAATTTGCAGGCTTTAAATTTGGATCGAATGACACTCCTTGAAATCTTTCGACAGGTGCCTCTTGTTTTTCTACTGCAACAGGTATTGAGGCTGGCAAGCTAGCCACAAAATCTTCTTCTTCTTCTTCACTCAACCCTAATGGATCAAATGGTTCATTAACTACACTAACAACTTCTTCAACTTCTTCTTCACTTTCGTATTTTTCTTTTACCTCAACAATTAAATTATTTGCTGTTTGTTGGTTATCAATTGCAGCCATTTCTAATTGAACAGCTTCATTAAGTAGTTTTGTTTTTTCTTCATCAGAATCCGAAGATTCAGCCTTTAACCTAGCGGTTTCTGCTGCCTTAAGCTGAGATTTTGATTGTTCAATAAAAACAGTAGCACTTAAAAAATCCTCATCTTCTTTTGCTTCGGGAACTAAATCTACGTTAGCATCTTTAAAGATTGAGTCATTGTGAGCAATTTCATCTTTGTTGATTTCAGCGTAAGTTAAAATCAAATCTTTTTCTTTTTTATTTAATGCTACTTTTTTATCGTTAAGCTCTTGAACTAACTTTTCCTTTTTTGATTCGTTGTTTTCGTTGTTTATTTGGGTTTCAATCAATTTAATTTCTTCTTTAGCAGATATCACTTCACTTTTATGATTAGTCAATTCAACAGATTGTTCTGATGAAACATCATTGTTATATGATATATTATTCTCTGTTAAATCTGCAAATGCTGCCTGATCTACTGTTGACTCTCTAAGAACTTCTTTCACTTCATTGTAAGTCTCTTCTTGTTCAGGAGCTATGTATTCTGAAGCTACAGATTCTTCAAAAGGGACATCATTAATTTTTTCTGTAATTTCTTCGTTAGGCTCTAGGTCTTCTTCTATAATTTCATCATTCGGTTCTTCATTTATTGAAACATCTTCAAGTGTACTTGTTTCTTCTAAAAACGAGTTGCTTGAACTGGTGTTTTCAATAATTTCTTCTTGATTATCAACTGGTGCAGAATCATTTGAAGATGTTGGCTCAACAGCTTCATTAATTTCTTCTTGATCATCCAATGGATTAGAATTGTTAATCAATGTTGTTTCATTTGAGTTTTCTTCAGGTTCGTTTGAGACTATTTCATTTTCTTCCTCAATGACGTTTGAATCTATTGCTGTATTTTCTGTTTGACTTTCAGAAATCACTTCCTGATTAACTCTTGTATCATCGTTGTTTTGTTCAGGAACTAATGCACTTAAATCGTTGTCATTATTTTCATTGTTATCTGCAACAGCTTCAAGTGTTGTGTTTTGAATTGGATTATTCTCAGCTTCAACCAACTTAGCTATTATTGGTTCTTCCTTCTCAATAACAACTTCGTTAGCTTTGATATATTGCTCTTCTGTTTCAATTACCGTTTCATTAATACTAACTATATCAACAGGTGGCTTTTCTAGTTCAATTGTTTTTAAATCAATTTGATCAACGGCCTCCATAACTTTAGACACTTCTATTAAATCATGTTTTTCATTTTCAGCTTTTTCATAAAGCTCAAATTGTTGCTCAGCTAGCTTTTCATTTTTGGCAATCTCAGTTTCTAAAAAAGCAATGTTTTCATTTAATTCTTGTACATCTTTCTTTTTTGTAGTTGTCTTTAAAGCATCTTTTCTTTGAGTCAACTGATACTCTAGACTTTCTTGATCTGATCTAATCAACTCTGCTTCCTGAAGGTAATTGTCTGCTTCTTTTTTCTTTTTTGCGGCTTCTTTACGAATCTTCTGAAACTCGGTTATTTCTTCTTCTTTGTTTAAATTTTCTGTGAATTGATCATTTAGTGAGATAATTTGTTCATCGTCCTCTTCATTCGCTGCTTTTTCAACCAAAGAAGCCATTTGCTTTAGATCTTCTAAATCTTGTTTCTTAGTTTTTAGATCCTTTTCCAATATATCAACAAGTACTACCGAACTTTTAACTTCTTGATTAAGATCTTTTGACTCTTGATTTAAAGCATTGGCTATAATTATGTTTTCTTGTTTAATGCTTGGGTCCGATTCATTTGAATTTAGCTTTAATAGAGAATCTGCCTGTATTGCTTTAAGTCTTGAAGCAGTAGATTTTTCTTCAACCAACAATAATGTAGCATTCAATTGCTTTTGTAAGTTATTGGTTTCACTTTCTGCTTCTTTTACTTCAACTTTTGTTGCAATTAATAATTCATCTATCATTTCAGAATTATCTACCTTCTCTTCAACAATTTCTTCTTCTTCAACTACATCATTTAAAATACTATCCGGTATTTGATCAAAATTAACTTCTGGATTTGCAAGCTCTTTTATAACACTAGCTAAAATAACAGCTTCATCTTCAACGGTTTCATCAAATAAATTTTTGATGATTAATTTTTCGTCATTATTTTCCCTTACAAGAGAAATTTCCTGCTTCAAAATTTTAAAATCTGTTTGTGGTTGAATATTGACTTGTCCTGAATGAATTTTCTCACTTCCAGGTGTTTCAACTACAAAATTATATTTACCATATTTAGGTAAAATTATAGTATACTTTTGATTTTTATCCGCTGTATAAACACCTAGTAACTTATCACTACTTGCTTCTTGAACTTTTATTGTAGCTAAAACATCTTTAGAATCAATTGCATTTGAGAAAACACCAGCAATAACAGTATTTTGCATCGGAAACATTTTCACTTTTACTTTGTAGACATCAATCTCACCACCCTTCGCTGCTCTAGTTGATGAAAAATATGCATTTTCATTGGCTCCATCAACAATATATAATATGTCATCATCAGGTG
>JBELEU010000094.1:0-7995 GCA_042093455.1 Crocinitomicaceae bacterium
TATAAAAATAATCTTGTCCCTTCATGGGGATACCCCTGCTCTGACAACCATTTTTCAGTAGGTTTAGTTCAAGGTAAAAAAGGATATTGCATCCCTACAGGAAGAAGAAGTTTATCATCAAACATTTCATTAGATTCTTATCTAAATAAAGTCATTGAACTAGAATCAAATCAAGGACCAAATTCCAACTACACGATTATTGATAAAGAGTGGCAAAAAAATATTTTACATTTTTCTGGAGGAAGCGACAGTACAGAACAAGCTTACATGAAAACTTGGTTGAATCTTTACAAAGATGTAATTGAAGACACCCTGTTTGGCGGCAAGGTAAGCAGCTTTGGGAAAGATCCCTTTTCATCTGTAATTAATCCTTCTGAATTCCAAGAAGTTCAACAATTTTTAGAGGAGGGGGTTTCGCTAATTACTTTCTTTGGACATGCATCATCAGGTGGTGGGTTTAGCCAAAATATTGATGATGCTCAAAATTGGAATAATCCCGAAAAATATCCAATTGTTATTGGCCTTGGCTGTTCATCGGGGGATTGCCACAACTTAGATACAAACAGCTATTCTGAGCAAATTGTTCGTCCATCACAAAGCGGAGCAATTGGTTTTATATCAACGGTTAAAGAAGGGTTTATACCTTTTATAAACAACTACACCCTCTCCTTATATGAAGTTATTGCCAATGATGGGTACAATAAAACAATTGGACAACAAATGGTAATGACAATTGACTCTATAGAACAAGATACCCAAGGTAATTTATGGAATCCAATTTTTGAAAGCAATTACAATGGGATGTCCCTTCAAGGTGACCCAGCTGTTAAGCTTAACATGCATGAAGCTCCAGAAATTATCCTAGACAATCAATACGTATGGACTGAACCATCTATTGTTGACTTAGGCATAGATAGTTTTGATTTAAAATTTGTTGCTTTTAATCTTGGAGAGGCTTTTAAAGATTCTGTTTTTGTTGAAATCAAAAGACAATTCCCAAATGGCTCTGATACTGTTTATTCTAAAATGGTTAAAGGGATTCTAAGAAAGGATACTATCGTTTTCAAAATGGAATCTAATCCTCAAAATAGCGTAGGAAGAAATGTTTTTGATATTTCTATTGATTTGCCTATTAATTTAATTCCAGAGCTTATAGATGATCAAAACAACAATGAAACTCAGTACATTATCAACATTTCATCAAATTCAATTTCTCCCATTTGGCCGTATGATTTTAGTATAATTGGTAATTACACTGATACATTAAGAGCTTCAACAATCAATCCTCTTGAAAAATTAAACGATTATTTTTTTGAAATTGACACCAACGATCAATTCAATTCACCATTTTTAAAGCGACAAACTATTAGTTCTATTGGTGGAGTTATTGAAGCATTACCCAGTTCATGGATAAATGTCAATAGCGGAAGCTTAAGCCCTTTGGTCTTCAATGATAGTTCTGTATATTATTGGAGGTGTTGTCCTGATAGTTCTGTTTTAGATTGGAAATCTCACTCATTTCAGTATATAAATAATAAATGGGGATGGGGTCAGGCTCACTTTCCTCAATTTCAGAAAAATCAATACAACAACATTGACTACAATTATTTAGATCGGACATTTAGTTTTTCACCTACATTAAAAAGTATCAGTTGTAAAAATTTTGTGCAGCATGTTGTGCTAAGTCCACAATGGTCTGGATCACTTTGGGAAGTCAATGGCCAAACTGCAGATTACGGTGGCTATATAACACCTGGAATCATGATTGGCGTGATTGATCCTAATACTTTAGAATATTGGAAAACTCCCTTTATTGACTATTCATCTTCTCCACCAGACACTTTAAACCCCAATCATTGCTTTGGACAATTCAATGGAGATCCTGGTGTTTGTGGAAATACAACTTTGATGGGGAGGTCAAGAGAACATGGTTATTTTGTTTTTAATTCCTACAATCCAACTCATCTAGACGCCTTAGCTCTTTTCCTAGACAATGAAATACCTGTGGGTCACTATATTCTTGCCTATAGTTACATTCCAAATAATTATGGAAGCTGGTTAATTTACGATAACCCATTGTATGCAGCGTGGCCAACATCACTCTTTTCAGCTTTTCAAAACTTAGGAAGCACTGGTTTTATTAATCAATCTCAACAAGATGATGGTTTTATTTTCTTTTGCCAAAAAGGGGATCCAAATAGTGTTCAAGAAATTCATTCTCTTCCAATTTCAACAGGTATGAACCCTTCACAATTAATTGAATTAACGACTTCTGTAACTAGTTCTTTAGAAAGTGGTACTGTGAACACTAATAGAATTGGGCCTTCAAATGATTGGACAAGTTTATTTTGGAAACAAAATCCATCAGAAATCAATTCAACTGATTCAAATAGAATAAAAATTTATGGATTATCAAGTTCCAATACTTCATCTAAAACATTACTAATAGACACCATAATGCCACTTGAAGATTCAGTAATAAACTTAAGTAATATTATACCCTCCTCTTATAAATATTTAAATCTTGAAATGGAGACTTTTGACGACTCAACTCTTACTCCTGCTCAACTTAAAAGATGGCAGATCCTTTACAATCCTTTGCCTGAATTAGCACTTAACCCCAAGAAATCATTTCTCATGAATTTTGACACAAGTTCTCTACAGCAGGGTGATTCTGGTATTTTTAGTATTGCGGTTGAAAATGTCACTCCTTTCAACATGGACAGTTTATTAATAAATTATGAGATTATAAATAATAATTCAACCTCACTTGTTGATTATCCAAGATTAGACTCTTTAAGAGCAAGACAAGTCATCATTGATACATTGAAATTTAACACCACTAATATTGAAAATAATGCCGAATTTTGGGTAACGGCTAATCCATATACGTCAACAAACGTTCAAGACCAACCAGAACAATATTTTTTCAATAATATTTTACAAAAAAACCTAACTGTATTATCAGACCAAACCAATCCAATACTTGACGTAACATTTGATGGTGTACATATTCTGAATGAAGACATAATAAGTCCAAAACCTGAAATAATAATTAGTTTGGATGATGAAAATCCTTTTCTAATACTTAATGAGGACCTTGATACTTCAAACTTTCAGTTATTCATTTTAAAACCAACTAAAATTGCTTGGGAAAGAATTTACTTCACCAATGGCCAAGGTGACCAAATACTTCATTATGAATTAGCTGGTGATGAAAATAAATTCACCATTGAGTATAGACCAAACTTTTCTGATGACGGCATGTACAGCCTAAAAGTTCAGGGAAGAGATAAAAGTGGAAACCTAAGTGGAGATGAAGCATTCGAGATTTCATTTGAAGTAATCAATGCATCATCAATTACTAATTTTTACAATTACCCCAACCCTTTTTCGTCAAAAACTAGCTTTGTATTTACTCTTACTGGGAGTATAATACCAGATGAAATTTCAATTCAAATACTGAATTTATCAGGGAAAGTAGTAAAGCAAATTTCAAAAAATGATTTTGGAAATATTAAGATTGGAAATAATTTAAGTGACTATTTTTGGGATGGAAAAGATGATTATGGAGATCAATTAGCCAACGGAATTTATTTATACAAAGTAAATGCTAAAATTAATGGAATTGACATAGAGCATCGGAACTATAGTGGTGATCACTCCTTTAAAAAAGGGTTTGGGAAAATGTACCTAATCAGATAGGAATATTAGTAAAACTTATTTTTTAATTTTAAAAATCTTTTTTCAAGATACTTATAACTAAAAGCAGCAACAGCAATGGTGATAATTAATATAAATATAGGGTAAATTAATATTGTAGCGTATTTATTTTCGGCAATTGAAAAAGCGTTTAGAGCATACACAAACAATGTAATAACAATACCATGATAACAGTAAAGTCCATAGGATATTTTTCCAAGAAATGATAAAACTTTTAGCCTTCCTAATTGAAAATAAGGCCGACAGCAAAAAGCCTGTTCAATGATTATATAGCCAAAGATTAATGAATAAAATAGCCTTTCAAAAATAATTAAATAAGAAAAACAAAATATTTGACTGTAAAATATGACAGATAAAACTAAGACACAATAGATAATAATACTAGTAAAAAAACTAAGACCCTTGATAATTTCAAAAAGCTTGGTTTGATTGAAAGCCATCAATGCAATTAATGATCCAATTCCAAAATTTCCAAAAGCACTAAATGTATGAAAATATAAAATATTTTTTATTGGTTCAATTTCAGTGAAATACCACCTAAATACAATTGAAATTACAATTAATATTATTGAAAAAACTTTTATATACTCCATAAAATATTTAAGCACAAAAGACCATATTAAATAAAACTGTTCTTCAATTGAAATAGACCATAAAAACACTAAGAAAAACAAGTAATTAGTTCCATTTTCAATCGTATAAAAATTAACAATGAAAAATATAAAATTAGATATATTAGGCAATTCCCTTATTTCATAATTAAAAACATCATTTAAAAATTGAAATACTATATATGTTGTTATCACAATTATAAAATACAAAGGCCAAACTCTTAGAGACCTTCTAATTAGAAACTTTTTTAAACTAAAAAAATTATTGTTTTTATGTTCTTCTAATGCAATCCAAGTAATTAAAAAACTTGAAAGAACGAAGAAATACTCAAGACCTAAAAAGCCTAATTTACCAAAGCCTTTAATTGATTGAAATAGTGAGCTATTCAGAACATCCGGATTTGAACTTACAAAACAATGAGCGCAGAAAACCAAAAAAAAGGCAATAGCTCTTGTAGCGTCTAAATTTTTAAAATAAGTTTTTTGCACCAAATTGATTTAAAACTAAAATTATAGATTATTTTGGATATTAAAACTTAAATCATGTTTATAGACACTCACACCCATTTATATGTTGATGCTTTTGACGAAGATCGGGATGATGTTATTAAAGAATGTATTTCTAGTTCTATAGATAAACTATTGCTTCCTAATATTGATGTTCAATCAATTGCTGGATTATTAACTCTTGCTAAATCATATCCAAAAATATGTTTCCCTATGATGGGACTACACCCATGTTCAGTAAATTCAAATTTTGAAAATGATTTAGAAATAATTAAAAAGGCGTTAGATGAAAACAACTTTATTGCAGTAGGTGAAATAGGTATTGATCTTTACTGGGATAAATCCACATTGTCTTTTCAGGAAGAAGCTTTTGCCATACAAATTGAATGGGCAAAAAAAAGAAAACTTCCTATTGTGATTCATGCACGAGATTCCTATGATGAGATTTTTAAAGTTTTAAATAAGTACAATGATGAAAATCTAAGTGGAGTTTTCCATTGTTTTACTGGAACTAAGGACCAAGCTAATCAAATATTAAATTTTGGCAATTTTAAGCTTGGAATTGGTGGTGTTGCTACTTTTAAAAATGGAGGTTTAAATAACACATTAAAAGGTATTTCAATGGAACATATTGTTTTAGAAACCGACTCTCCATATTTAAGCCCTACTCCTTTTAGGGGCAAAAGAAATAAAAGTCCTTATTTAATACATATTGCTGAAAAATTATCCGAAATTTACAATTGTAGACTCGATGAAATTGCAAATCAAACTACTAAAAATGCTTTGGAAATTTTCAAACTGGATTAAACTTATATTTTTCCTTCTAATATTCCCAAATAGTTCAATTGCGAATATTTCTTTTAGAAACATAGACAACACTCAGTTCAGTATATTGACCTGCTCTCCTGGCAACGAAATATACAGCTTATTTGGCCATAGCGGATTAAGAATAAAAAATAATTCTGAGAATATTGATCAAGTTATAAACTGGGGATTATTTGAATTCAATGATGATCAATTTCAATTTGGATACGATTTTGCTAAAGGTCGATTATCTTATTACATGGGTATTCAAAGAACAGCAAGTTTTTTATATGAGTACAAGTCTTCGAACAGAAAAGTTTCAGAACAAGTTTTAAACCTATCTAACAAGAAAAAAAATAAACTAATTGATCTAATAAATACTAATAATTTACCAGAAAATAGAAAGTATAAATATGAGTTTTTCTATGACAATTGCTCCTCAAGAATTAGAGATTTATTGAATGCTATATTTGAAAGTGAAATAACTTGGAACCTAAATAGAGATGAAAATCAATTTACTTTTAGAGAAATTATAAATAAAAATCTTCAAAAACAACCATGGCTTGGTCTAGGTATAAACTTAGTTTTAGGTAGCCCTATTGATGTGAAAGTTGATAATAATAATTTGATGTTTTTACCAAAATATGTTGAGGAAATCCTTGATGAAACCACTATTAATCAAAGTGGTAAAAAAGAAAAAATTGTCTTACAAAAAATCAATTTAATTAATGGAGATGAAACGGTTATAGAATTAACCAACATATCTTTTTGGTTTTGGTTATTGTTTATGTTTACTGTTCTTCTTTTAATATTAAAACTTGATAGACTTTTTAAACTTTGGTCATCTATTTCATTATTTGGATTAGGATTATTGGGAATTGTTTTACTTTTCATGTGGTTTGGAACAGATCATCAAGGAACTAAAAATAATTTTAATTTATTGTGGGCTTCTCCTACGCATTGGCTCATGTTAATTTTTATACTTTCAAAGAAACCTTCTATATTTAAGAGTGTTTTTTCGGTCATTTCTTTAGTAATAATTTTCAGTACTATTTTATTTTGGTTTGTTATTCCTCAAGAATTCCATCAGGCAATAAAACCACTAATTCTTCAAACAAGTATTATTTACTTTTATTATTATAAAAAAAACAAACAGCAACTTAATCTTACTGAAACAAGTGACTCAGTTTAGAGAGATTGTTTAAATTAGCCATTCAATTTTTTATCATGAACAAATACGATGTAACCGTTATCGGATCAGGACCAGGAGGATATGTTGCCGCCATTAGGTGTGCACAATTAGGACTTAAAACTGCTCTTGTTGAAAAATACTCAACTTTAGGAGGCACTTGCTTAAATGTGGGTTGCATTCCTTCAAAAGCTCTTTTAGATTCTAGTGAACATTTTCACACGGCAAAACATAATTTTGAAAAACATGGAATTGTCATCAATGAACCCAAGGTTGACTTGGCTAAAATGATGGAAAGAAAGAATGAAGTTATTAGCCAGACTTGTGATGGTGTCAAGTTTTTAATGGATAAAAACAAGATTGATGTAATTCATGGAATGGGTTCTTTTAAGGATGAAAATACAATTGTTGTTAAAGGGGAGAAAACGATTGAAATCAAAACAGATAAAACAATAATTGCAACAGGATCAAAACCAAATTACTTTCCAGGAATGGAGCCTGATAAAAAAAGAATTATTACATCTACTGAAGCACTTAGCTTAAAGGAAATCCCCAAACACATGATTGTTATTGGAGGAGGAGTTATAGGACTAGAGCTTGGATCAGTTTATGCTAGGTTAGGAGCTAATGTAACAGTTGTTGAATTTCAAGACACTCTCATTCCAACAATGGATAAAACTTTAGGAAAAGAGCTAATGAAAATCCTAAAAAAAGAAGGTTTTAAATTCCTTTTTAAACATGCGGTTCAAAATGTAAAATCTTCTAAGGAAGGTGTTGTTCTTGAAGTAAAAAATAAAAAAGGTGAAATTATTAATTTAGAAGGTGACTATTGCTTAGTTTCAGTAGGAAGAAAAGCATACACAGATAAGTTAGGTTTAGATAAAATTGGGGTTAATACTGACAAGGTTGGACGTGTAGAAATCAATGACAACCTACAAACATCTAACCCAAATGTTTTTGCGATAGGAGATGTCGTAAAAGGGGCAATGTTAGCTCACAAAGCTGAAGAAGAAGGTGTTTTTGTAGCTGAGTTTATTGCAGGACAAAAACCTCACATCAATCATGACCTAATTCCAGGAGTAGTTTACACATGGCCTGAAGTTGCAGCAGTTGGTAAAACTGAAGAAGAGTTAAAAGAGGCAAATGCTGAATACAAAGTGG
>JBELEU010000095.1:0-7859 GCA_042093455.1 Crocinitomicaceae bacterium
CATCTGAAATTAACGATAGAGTTAAATCAAAATTAAAAGAGAGTAATAAAGGTCTAATCCCTAAACTTTGGGATGGACATGCTACAGAAAGGATTTTAGAGATCTTATCAAACAACATCTAAGCCATTAAATGAGCTTACTGTTAACTAAAATAAAACACTTAACCAATTTAATACCACTTCCTGGATTCAAGGGCATTTCTATTTTTGATTTGCTTAAATTTTTAAAAGAAGTGTTTTCAAAAGGCAATTTTGCCATTCGAAGTGCAGCTGTTTCTTTTCATTTTTTTGTTGGCATCTTCCCTACCTTAATCTTTTTAGTTTCGCTTATCCCCTACTTACCCATTGAGGGATTACAAGAAAATATTTTTCTGCAAATGCAATTGATACTGCCAGACATGATATATCACCTTTTTGAAAGCACCCTGGAAGAACTTTTAACAAAAAAATATACAGTTCTTTTAAGTTTAGGGTTTTTGCTTTCTATTTATTACGCCTCCCAAGGAATAAATACACTATTGATAGCATTTAATCAGTCTTACCAAGTTGAGTTAGATAGACACCCAATAAGACAACGCTTACTATCTCTTGGTGTGTTTTTAATAATGATTATTTTATTTATTGCTGCAATTTCTTTAACTGTGTTTGGCAACATATTGAGTAACTATGTAAATTTTGAAGAAATTATTCACATGAGTCCTTGGTTGTTTAATGGACTTAATTTCATTGGAATTTTAACATTAATCATGTTAGCCATTTCCATTTTATATCATTTTGGACACCCAGGTATTAAAAAATTTCAATTTATAAACCCTGGTACTTCATTTGCAACTTTAGTCATTATGCTTGCCTCTTGGGGATTGTCTATCTATTTTAGTCACTTTGATACCTACAACAAAATCTACGGATCAATTGGATCTTTACTTATAGCTTTAGTATGGATTAATACTGTTAGTTATGTTCTTATTATAGGCTTTGAGTTATTTACCAAAGCAGATGAAATAAGAAAAAAAAATTAGTCAAGGCCTAACATTTCTTCTTTTAGACTCTCGTCAGCAGGGACACCACCTAACCAAATTCCAAACAATGCTTGTTTAAAATCCAATCCTTTAATCACCCCTCTTTTCTTGCCATTTTTATAAAACTGCACTCCTTCACCAGGAACATAATTCAAAATAATTTGATCCCCTTCAACAAATGGATCATCATAGAATTTCTCAAACTGGTTAATTTGGCTTTGATTAGATGCACCAGCTGTAGTATTTTTAAAACCATCTACTAATGCTTCGATAAAACGTTCTCTAGTTACCATTGAAGAAACAATAATAATTCTGATTCCCATTTCTTCGTCAGCCATAATTATTTTATCAGCATCTTTAGTAGAAGTTTTCAGGTATAAAGCACCTACATATAAATCTAAGAAACCATATTTTTCTCTTAATCCTCCACCGTTCAATACAACTTTTGTATTGTTAATTGAAGTAAAGGAAGGGAATGGTACTCCTTCAATAGTAGTTTGGGCATTATAAGAGTTAATAGAAAAAAATAAAAGTGTTAAAAACAAAAAACTTATGTATTTCATGGGATTAGTTTAATAATGTTAAATTTAAAATTGTTATTGCCTAATTTACATCAAAATTTATTACTCAAATGACAAAAAGCTGTTAAAAACCAATGTTTTGACTACATTTTACTTAAAAGAAATATCATCTAGTACCATCTTTCTTGATGAAACAAATTCTAGACACGCTGTTAAATCTTTAAGATTAAAGATTGGTGATCAAATTAATGTAGTTGATGGAAAAGGAGGTGTTTTTCAATGTGAAATAGTGAATTCCCATCCTAAAAAAGCAGAACTAAGTGTAATTGATAAGCAATGTTTCAAAGAAGAAACTCCTTTAATTCTTGCTTTTGCTCCAACAAAAAACAACGATCGAAACGAATGGGTCATTGAAAAAGGAATAGAAATTGGAATGACACAATGTTACCCAATTTTCACACAAAACTCAGAAAGAAGAAAATGGAATACTGAAAGAATGAATAAGATTGCAATTTCAGCTATGAAACAATCAGGAAGGTACTGGCTTACTAAAATTCATGAACCTATAAATTTTGAAGATTTCATATCCATTGATCATCCTAAAAATAAATTAATCGCTCATTGCAGATCATCTATAAAAAAGCCTCTTCATAATTTAACTGAATCTTCAAAACCACAATTAATTGTTATTGGTCCGGAAGGAGATTTTACAGAAAAAGAAATTCAGCTTGCTGAGGAAAATGAGTTTACATCAATCCATCTGGGCGATAATAGATTAAGAACAGAAACAGCTTGTATTGTTTCAATATCAATTTTAAAATTACAGCTATAAAAATGATCATAAAAAAAAAGCTAATAAGCCTTATTTTAATAATAATTGTAACCGCTTTCATTGCTTTTTTAATAAAGCCTTATGTATTTTATCATTTGATTTACAAAGTCTTTCCTGCATCTAAACATAGTCCAGATACTCTATCAATGTATTGGACTAATAACTCAAACATTGAGTTGGATAGTATTAAACAGTCCTACAGAGGAAAAAGATATTTGTTTCCAAAACCTCCCTACATTAAAGCTCAAATTAATAGAAAATTAAACTGTAAATTCCGACTAAAAGGAGACTATATAAGACATATTCTTAGAGATGAATGGTCATTTAAACTTAAAATTAATGATCATAATTCCTGGCTCAAAAATCAAAAAATTAATTTTCATCATCCAGCAGAAAGATTAGATATAAATGAATTTGTTTTCTTAAACTTTATGAAAGAAAAAGGCCTTCTATCTATTGATTATGATTTTGTTTTAGTTAACAAAAATGACACCATTAAGCAACTTTATGCCTATGAAGAAGCTATTGGCAATTATTTTTTAAAAAAAAGAAATCTAAATGGAGTTATTCTTAGGTTTGATGAAAAACCTTTTTTTAAATGGATGATGTATCATAACCCTGAAAGTTTTCCAGACGAATTAATGAATCGTTTTTTTTTAAATTCTAAAATTTATAATAAAAATAAGATATCATTAGATAAGATAAAGCTTTATAATGAGGCCGTTCTTAAATTAAACTTATGGAGAAAAGAAGAATTGAAAACTTCCGATATTTTTGATCTAAATAAAACAGCTTTATTTTTTGCTCTAACAGAGATTTGGGGGGCTAAACATGGTATAGATTTTAATAATATCAGACTTTATTATGATAACCTAACTCGTAAATTTGAGTTTATTGCTAATGATGGAGAATCAATGCTTAATAATAATCTTTTATGTTGTTCAAAAAAACTTGTAACAAGCCTTTTCTTTAAAGATGATGTTTTTAAAAAAAAATATTTTCAATATCTAAAAACATATTCAAGTGGTTATAATTTATCTTATTTTTTATTGAAAAATTTATATAAAATAAAGTCAAGATCAAAGCTTATTGAAAGTCATTATAAAGAATCAGATAATAACTTGGCTTACCTGAATTATAATTTACAATTAATTCAAAATTTTATTAAAAAAGAAGGAAATTGTAACTATTAAATACCGGTATAATTTTGAGGTGTAATTTTATGTAGTTCTGCTCTTACAATTTCAGAAACAGCTAGTCCATCAATAAAGTCCTTCATTGAATCGGCTGTAATTCTATCATTCTTCCTTGTTAGATCTTTTAGCATTTCATAAGGGTTTTCAACTCCTTCTCGTCTCAAGATAGTTTGTACTGCTTCAGCTACAACAGCCCAATTGTTTTCTAAATCTCTTTCAAAAGCAACTTCATTTAATAAGAGTTTACCCAATCCTTTCATAGTAGAAGCTAAACCAATCTTACTATGAGCCAAAGGCATACCAACATTCCTGAGCACTGTGCTATCTGTTAAGTCTCTTTGCATTCTACTAATCGGAAGTTTTGCACTTAAGTGCTCGTAAATAGCATTGGCAATTCCTAAATTTCCTTCCGAATTTTCAAAATCAATAGGATTTACTTTGTGAGGCATAGCCGAAGAACCAACTTCACCTTTTTTAATCTTTTGTTTAAAATAATCCATGGATATGTATGTCCATAAATCTCTATTGAGATCAATAATAATTGAATTGATTCTTTTTAAAACATCAAATAAAGAAGCCAAATGATCGTAATGCTCAATTTGAGTTGTGGTTTGAGAACGAGTTATTTTTAATTTATCAGCCAAAAATGAATTGGCGAAATCAACCCATTTAATGTCTGGATATGCAACATGATGCGCATTAAAATTACCAGTTGCTCCACCAAATTTACCCGCATAGGTAATTTTTTTAAGTTGATTCAATTGAATTTGTAATCGCTCAACAAAAACATATATTTCTTTACCTAATCTTGTGGGTGATGCAGGTTGACCATGAGTTCTTGCTAACATGGATATGTTTTTCCATTCAACTGATAAATTATTTAATGTTGAAATTAAACTTTCTAAAGAAGGAATGTAATCATTTTCTACACCGTCTTTTAAAGACATTGGCACAGAAGTATTATTGATATCTTGAGAAGTCAATCCAAAATGAACCATTTCTTTTTGAGAACCTATTCCAATAGCTTCCATTTTATTTTTAATGAAATACTCAACAGCCTTTACATCATGGTTGGTTACTTTTTCAATTTCTTTTACTTGTAAAGCATCTTCTTCAGAAAAGTTTTCGTACCAAGATCTCAAAGTAGCAAATAGATTTTTATCAAAATCCACCAATTGAGGAAGAGGAAGTTCGCATAAAGCAATAAAGTATTCAATTTCTACTTTAACCCTGTACTTAATTAATGAAGCTTCTGAAAAATAAGCTGCTAAAGAGGATGTTTTAGTACGGTACCTACCGTCAACTGGTCCTATTGCTGAAAGTTCTGTTAATGCCATTGTTTAAATTAAAGGCACAAATTTAGTAATATGAAAACCATTCAGGCTAAAAAAAACTAAATCTTATTGATTTAATTAATGACTATTTATAATTTAATTGAAAATTTCAATTGAAAAATTTTATTCTGGGTATAAAATGCCATTTTAAGGCACTTAAATTTTTGATCAAGCACAAGTTTTGGTGGTATAGTTTAGTGCCCTTTATTGTTTTTACAGGCATATACAGTTTGGGGTTCTATTTAGGTAGCTTAGAAAATCAATCCTTACCTTCTGAAGATGATGATATTCTAAAAAGTATTTGGTATTATTTATTCAATGGCATAGTGCTTTTACTTTCCTATGCCTTGCTTAATTTCACTAGATATATTGTCATCATTTTGATATCTCCTGTACTATCAACTATTTCTCAAAGAACTGAAAAAATATTAACAGGAAATAAATACAAATTCAACCTATCTCAGCTTTTTAAGGATATAATTAGAGCATTAAAACTTGCTTTCAGAAATATCGTTTATGAATTTAGTTTCATTGTAATTGTAATCGTTTCATTTTGGATTATTGGTATGTTTTTTACAGATCACATCATTATAATTTCAATGATTGAGAAAGTTATTATTATGATGATTGCATTTTATTACTATGGTTTTGCATTTTTAGACTACACCTTAGAAAGAATGCGATTTAGTGTTGAAGATAGCGTGAAATACATGAGAAAACATCGCGGCTTAGCCATTTCAATTGGCATTGTATTTACACCCATTTTTCACTATTCAAACCAATTGTTGCTAGAAACTAAAACCTATTTTGAGCCAAATAACAATTGGTTTTACATAATAATATTAATCACAGCAATAATAAGTGCAATAGTACCTGTTTGGTCAATGATAGCTTCAACAATGGCATTAAATGAAATCGAAGATTTAAAAAACAATGAGTACGCAATCAAAGAAAATCCTTGATTTAAGTAAATAAATCAATGAAAAATCTTATTTTCATTATCTGAAATTCATCATTATGAAAATAAAAATTCAGTTCTTTTTTCTTTTTTTCCTTCAAATTTTAATATCAAATTTTTACAGTCAGGAAAAAGACAACAACTTCATTGAAAAAACAAAACTTCAACATAAAATTAGTGAAGGACGTAACAATTTTTATTCTCATAACATTAAAACTGCCTTATTAAACTTCAAAGAAGCTCTTGCAATGAATCCTCAAAGCGCAAAAGCAGAATTTGGTTTAGCTCAATGCTATTTTAAGTTAAACAATCACAATGATGCATTGATTCATATTGAAAAAGCAGAAAAACTAAACAATGAAGTAGATGAAGATTTAGATTTTGTTTTGGGTGAAATTTATTTTAGAAATGGAAATCTAGTTCAGGCTAAAAAACACATTCAGTCTTTCAAAAGCAACACCAAATCAAAATCAAAACTTGAAGAATTTGATGTGGACTTAATTCTGAATCAAATTGATTATGCCTCAAAAGCCATTGACAATGTAAATAAGGAAGTGATTATCAAAAATATGGGTTCAAAAATAAACAGTTCTGGGCCCGAATTTGCACCTTCCATTTCTCAAGACGGTAAATACTTTATTTTCACATCTAGAAGGTCCGATACTAAAGGCGGTGACATTGACCGCAATTATGACCATCAATATTTTTCTGACATTTACCTTTCTAAGTGGAACGAATCAACCAATGAGTGGGATGAGCCATCCAATTATCTTGGTAAGATAAATACTGAATTTCATGATGGATCTCTTGGATTTACAGCAGACAATTCCATTTTAGTATATAGAAATATTTTTGGAGTCACGAAAAGTGGTGACATATACATTTCAAGTCAAGGAAAATCTGGCGATTGGGCTTCACCAAAACCAATCGCATACAAAGACAAAAAAATTTCAAATAAAATTAATTCAACCTATTTTGAAAGTTCAGCAAGTATAACTTCTGATGGAAAATACATTTATTTTGTTTCCGAAAGACCAGGTGGGCAAGGCCAAGCTGATATTTATTTTGTGAAAAAACAAGGTAAAACTTATACTGAGCCAGAAAATATTGGAAGTAAAATAAATTCTTCTTCTGATGAAAAATGTGTATTTATTCATCCTGATGGAAACACATTATTTTTCACATCGAATGGTAGAAAAGAAAGTATTGGAAGTTATGATATTTATTATTGCACTGGTGGCCATGGAAATTGGAGTGAACCTGTTAACATGGGTTATCCAATAAATACTGTTTTAGAAGAAAAAACGATCAATATTTCCATGGACAAAAAGAAAGCATATGTAGGAGCATATTATGACATAGACAATAATGGAGATGCAGATATTTATGAGGTAGATATTTCATCTTTTAAATTCTGACTTATTTATCTTTTTAATTCTAAAGAAAGTGCTTAACACTAAATTTCACATGAAAATCTCAAACTTAATATTACTGATAGGATTGTTCTTTTTTAGCAATTCATACTTAGCACAAGTTGATCAAGATTATGCCAAAGAAGAAAGGTTACTTTACTTAATTAAAAAAACTGACGGAAATGAACTATATGGCTTTGTTATAAGTGATGATGGAAGAGAAATTCTTCTTGAAACTAAAACTATTGGAAAAGTCTACATTAATAAAGCGGATATAAAAGAAATAATTGATACTAAAAAAACTCTAACTGATGAAGATATTAAATCCAAAAGCTACACTGAGTTTAGAGAGTCAGGACCTTTTACAACTAGATATTACTTTACCAACAATGCACTTCCGGTAAAAAAAGGCGAAGATTACGCAATGCTTCACCTTTTTGGACCTGAGATTCACTTCTCATTAAATGATAAAGTTTCAATGGGTGTTATGGCCACTTGGATTGCTAGTCCAATTGGAATTGTTGCAAAAGGAAATATTTATTCCAAAGATAAACTTCATCTTTCTCTAGGAACAATTATGGCTTCGTC
>JBELEU010000096.1:0-5556 GCA_042093455.1 Crocinitomicaceae bacterium
TTCTATATATTGCTTCAAAATTAAAATTATCTCTAAATCCTGGTATTTTTTCTATATGGGATGTCAGTAATCCCTCTTCACCTGTTCAGTTAGGACAACAAACTACTCCAGGTGCATTTTGTCACAATATTTGGACTTCTGATGATGGGGATAACATTTGGACAACTGATGAAATTAGTAATGGGTACATTGCAGAATACGACATCAGCGATTTGTCTAATATTACTATTAAAGACCAAATCCAAGCAAGTTCAGGTAACAATGTTATTCCTCACAATACTCATTTTATTAATGATTATTTGGTTACTTCCTATTATACTTATGGAGTTGTTATACATGATGTTTCTCAAGAAGGAAATATGATAGAGGTGGGTAATTTTGATACATCTCCAGTTTATTCGGGAGATGGCTTTTTTGGTTGTTGGGGTGTATATCCATGGTTGCCAAGTGGTAACCTAATAGCCTCTGATATTGAGGAAGGCTTTTATGTATTAGGTCCTGACTATGTAAGAGGAGCATATTTGGAAGGAAATGTAACTGATGCAGCTAATTCAAATCCAATTAATGGTGTTAATGTAGAAATTCTTAGTACGGGTCTTATCAATACAACTACAATTTTGGGAGACTATAAATCAGGTTGTAGTGACTCAGGTAGTTATGATATTGTTTTTTCTCATCCATCTTATCAATCTGATACTATCATTGGTATATCATTAAGCAATGGTAATGTCACTTTTTTAAACCATCAGTTAAATTCCTCAAATCCTATCAGTATTATTTTTGAGACAAAGGAATTTATGTCAGCAAACGCTATTGTTGGAGCTGAAATAGTTCTTAAAAATAATATGAATACATATACAGGGATTTCTTCCTCAAGTGGTTTAGTAAATTTTACCAATATATTACCTGGGACTTATCAAATGTATGCTGGTAGTTGGGGACATAGGGAATATTGTAGTACAATAACTATTCAATCTAGTTCATTGACTCCCATCTCTATTGAAATGGAATTAGGATATCAAGATAGATTCAATACTAATCAAGGATGGACGATTTCAGGAACCTCTACTAATGGTGTTTGGGAAAGAGGTTTGCCAGTTGCAACTTTTGTAGCATCAGATACTGCTAATCCTGGAAGAGATAGTTACGATTGTGGGTCTAATGCTTTCGTAACAGGAATTTCTGGTGGTGATCCATCAATAGATGATGTTGATTTTGGAACTGCTTCAATAACTTCACCATTGATTTCTTTAACTAATAATCTAGAAAATACTTTATATTTTAATATTTGGTGGAAAAACCTAGGGGGGACATCTTCTCCAAATGATTCATTAATTATTTGGGCTAATGATGGGATTAATAAAACACCAGTTTTTTATGCACTTCCTCAAGATAATTTTAGTTGGGTCGACACGTCTGTTCTTTTACCAGCAACAATTGATTTAGGTTCTTTTCAATTAGAAGTTCAGGTTTCAGACTGGGACTTCTTAGGAGACAATATTGTTGAAGCAGGGTTTGATAATTTCTCAATCAATAGATATCCAATTGGTTTAAAAGTAAACAGTTCACAAACCATTAAAGCATATCCAAATCCATCTCAAGATGGAACAGTTTTTCTAGAACATTCGGAACAAATAATTAACTGCAAATTGTATGATTTGTCAGGAAGATTATTGAAGGAGTTAAGTGGTAAGCAAATTGATGAAATAAAGCTTCCTTATAAAGGTTGTTTTGTGTTAGAAATAAACGGTATTAAGTTCAAGGAGACTATTAAGTTAATTTATTGATTTACCACATAAATTTCTTTTTCAAATCATTTAATTTACTGAAGCTTTCAATCAAATATCTAAGTGTATCAAAGTATAGAGTAATAATTAATAAAATAGTCATTCCCCATATCACCAATAAATTAGCAAGATAAGTGTCAAGGTAGTATCCAAATATCTTTTTAGTAGGTGAATAGAAATGAGAGACCAGTAAGTTTTCATCATATGGGTCAAGGTATATTGGATCAGATTTTTGAATTAAACTGTTGCTATTTTCATCAATAAAATTCAATGTGTTTGCATTGGTGACAAAATCTTCTAAACTTTTATTGTTGTACTGCTGTTTGAAGTTTTGAAATTTTTTGCTCTTAATTTTACTCATTAGCTTTTTATATTTGCTGTAATCAGAACTTGTAATTAATTTTTCTTTTTTAGCTGATTTTAGTATTTGAATAAAACTACTATCTGGTTTGATAAGTGAACGCTGTATTTTGTCTTTTTCTTTTTCAGCCTTTTTGTAAATACCTTTGTAGTATTCTCTTGTGTCACTTAAAAAAGAGAAGATTATTGATTTGCTTTTTTCTGTTAATTCTCCTTTTTCAAATTTATTTAAAACTTCAAACAAAGTATTTTCTTTTATTCTAGTTGAGTTGAAATTCCTTAATTCTTTCTTAATTTCATTAATAATTATTTCTCTATCAACAATCATTTTTTGACGTTTGCTATCTTCTAGCTCCTTGTTGTTAAAGTTTCTGTAGTAATTATTAAGTTTTGTTTCTAAACTACTTTCCCATTGGTCTTTTTTCCAGTTGGCAAAAGACATTTTTTTATCGTATTTAAAAAATAGCTTTTCAAAATCATTGTCTTTAAACTGTGAAACTGTCAGTGCTTCATATGCCCATCTTGAAGCCATAACATTACCAATGGTTGGTACATGGCTTTTTGAAGAAAAGTAGGGATGCAATTTGTCGTAAGGAACGATGATGCCACTAAATAATAATTGTGGAATTATACATATGGGGATTAAAATATAAATCACTTTAACAGAATTAAAGCTAGATGAAATGTTTAAGCCAAGTAAGTTTGCAAAACATGATGTAGAAAAAAGAATCAACCAATGACTAATAAACATTCCCTTGATTTCTAGAATGCTGTTACCAACCATTACGTACAATATGGTTTGTATTGCAGAAATAAGAAACATGATTGAAATTTTAGAGAATAGGTAGCTTCCTTTGCTGAGATTTAGAAATTGCTCACGCTTTAAAATTTTGAGATTTCCAATGATTTCTTCTGCACTTGTTGTTAATCCAATGAATAGGGCAACTATTACAGAAATAAATAAGTATTGGGGAATATTCTCACTTGCAAAGTAGGAATAGTCATAATCATTAGTTAAAAAATTTACTTGCATATATTTCATGAAAAATGCAAGTATTGCAGCGAGTACAGGTGCTTCAAAAAGAGTAATCATCATGTACTGAAAATTAGTCAGTTTAGATTTCACATCTCTAATAAAAAAGATTCCTAACTGTTTGAAAATATTAGGAACTTTAAATATACTTTCTGGTATTTTTTGGATAGTGGGTTCAGTATTGGCAGGCTTGATTATTTTATGATAGTATTGATTCCAATCTTCAGGAGATGTTTTACGTTGCTGAGTTTGAAGCCCGTATTCATCTACTACCTTCATGTCAATGATGTTGAATATTTGCTCTGGATTTACATTTCCACAGGTTTCACATTCACTCTCTTCAGCGTTAACGTGTCGGATAAGTTTTTTAAAGTAAACTACTGCATCAACAGGGTCACCGTTGTATATTGGATATCCTCCAACATCAAATATGATTAGTTTATCAAACATTTTATAAATGTCAGATGAAGGTTGATGTATTACAACAAAAATCAATTTGCCTTTTAAAGCAAGGACTTTTAGCAAGTCCATTATTATTTCTGAATCTTTTGAAGATAGGCCTGAAGTAGGTTCGTCAACAAATAAAATGGAGGGTTCTCTTACTAGTTCTAAAGCAATGTTTAATCTTTTTCGTTGACCACCAGAAATGGTTTTAGCTAACGGTGAACCCACTTTTAAATCTTTGGCTTGGTGCAGACCAATTGCAAAGAGAACCTTAATAACTAAGTCGTCAATCTCTTGATCATTGTAGTTTCCAAAGCAAAGCTTAGCATTGTAAAAAAGATTTTGGTAAACTGTTAATTCTTCTATTAATAAATCATCTTGTGGAACAAAACCTATGACCCCTTCCAGTTTTTCTTTTTCTTCATAAAGATTAATTCCATTTATAGATATTTCACCTTTTGAAGGAGGGTAGTTTCCATTAAGAACGTTTAATAAAGTAGATTTACCAGAACCCGATCCACCCATTATTCCAATTAATCTACCGGAATCTTCTTTGAATGAAAATGAGTGTACTCCTTTATTGCCAGCTTGAAATTCATATTCAATGTTATTTACAACAAATTCAATTTTTTCAAGGTTATCGGTAGATAAAAATTGTGCAATAATATCACTGTAATAAACAGGAGCAATTTTAGGATTTCTTAAAGATGATCCTTGACGAAGAATTTTAATTGAATTTGGAGGCAATAGCTGACCATTTAAATAAAGTTCTTGGCTTCCAAAATAGCGTATAAAATAAGTTTTTACAGAGGGAACCTGAAGTATAGTTACATGACCTTTTATACCTGGTGCATTTATATGTTTAGCTTCTTTATTTGTATTTTCATTTGAATCATTAATGTACAAATAGCTATTGTTGTCATTGATTTCTTTATCAGAGGCTTTTATATAGTTAAATATATTTTGATACTCTACTTTAGAAATATTGAAAGTATCTGCTACTGTCTCAGCAAATTCTAATTCATCAGGTGATTCACTTTTATTAGCAAAAATAAATTCAAGAATTCTAATTAAAACAATAACTTTTTGGCGTTGTTCAAGCTCTTCATTGATTTGGGTGCAAATTCTTAGAACTTTTACTGAGTTTACCGATGTTCTTTTTTTTCGCCCGTCTTTTTTTCTTGTTGAACTGTGTCTTATTTTAATGAATTCATCAAATGAACCTAGATATTTTTGAACTAATTCATTATTTAGCTCTTGATTTAAAAATAATTCAACAATATTTCTTGATGAATCATGAGCTTTGATTTCATCGGTATCTTCATTAATGTCAACTTTAGCTACAATTGCAAACAATTGCATAAGGGCCTGAAGAATTCTTTCGCTCATCTATAAATTAGTTAGTTTATGAAGATAATTAAAATATCAATTTGTTATTTCCCCTTTTTGAAAGCAATCATCATTAAGGCACATCCTTCTAGTTTTTTATTCAGATCAAGACGTGATTCTATAGTACAGTCTATGGTGTTTTCTACTTTGAAATCCCAGTATGGTGAGTTGCTATAATCGCTGTTAGAAAACAACAGGTTTCGATCCTGATCGTAAAGTTCAAATAGCATAAAGTTTTCCTCATTTCCTGCGCTTGTTGCAATTCTGTAAGTTGTTCCTTCAAATAGAGTAGTGCTAACTTCTGAAATTTCACTTTCACTTAGGAATGATTTATACAGTTGACCATCTGTGATGTAAATGCTGTTGTCATAGTTGTTTTCAGTTAGCAAGCCCTTAACGATATTATGAAGCGAATCGCAGTGTGTTTGAGCCATCAATGAGTTTGAGCTAAATAACGTTATGGCTGTAATTGCAAAAGAAAATAAATATTTTTTCATTCTGTTATGGTGTTTCTAAGTTTAAGATATTGCTCTACAATTTGGT
>JBELEU010000096.1:5566-7854 GCA_042093455.1 Crocinitomicaceae bacterium
CAATTAAAGAAGAATCTGCAGATGAAGATGTTTTACTTTTTATGGTTGTTTGCTTTATGCTGCTGTTAGTTGAGGGCGCAACATATTGATATTCATTGGTGATTTCAAGATATAGATAGTCAATGTCTTCAAGTTGTTGAATTAGCTCCCAATAATCATCTGAATTACCAGTGTTTTTGAGTAATGCTATGAAGTGCTCAAGAACGTATTGTTGTTCAGCAATTTCATTGATTGCATGCTCAGACTTATCAGAATTGTACTTGTGGCTTAATAGGTACATGTTTTCAATCCATCCACCTGCTAATACTAAAGAAGATAATCCGTAATTGTCATTTTCTTTTAAATAAATATCTATTGTTTGATAGGCAACAGATGACAATATAAGCAGTGAATCGTTGTTTCCAATGTTGTCAGTAAAACGCTGAATAAGGTTGTTGTCAAAAGCATAATTTATGTGTAAGTCTTCAGACATGTGTTTCATCGCAGAAAAGTAAGCAACTGCTTCACTTGTCATTTCAAATACAGAACAATAGGCTAGGTCAGTTCCATAAACCCCTAAATTCAAAGCTCTTTTAAAGTCATCAGCATATGCGTTGTTTTGAGAGACTTCATGTAAAAGTTCGGGATGAAAGCCATCATTGTTGTCTTTAAGCTCCAGAACCAATTGAATGGGTGATGGCATACTAAATATGGTATTACCCATTTCTAAATTTATGCTTTCGTTTGAGTCCAATAAAACATTTGTGATTTCCTCAAAAGAGGGAGCATTTTCATCTTCTTGAAATTCTCCACATGAGAAGCATGAGAGTACAATTGCTAGGTACAGAAAAAAATGAATTGACTTTGTCATTTGCTTGTGTTTAAAATTAACAGATCTTAAATATAATCTTTAGCTTCTACAAATGTAAAAACTTATGAAAGGGAGTGAGTTTTTTAATTGTAATATTTTTCAACATAAAAAGAATATTTATTGGTTATTCATCTTTAGTAAAACTATATTTAATAGGTTTACATTATTACTTTAGATTACCAACTGAGACCTAAAACTAACATATCTGTTTTTAATCATTTTGCTGATGTTATTCTGCCTTTGTCAGTCCCTAATTCTTATACCTATGGCTTAGATAACGAACAATCTGCTCAAGTTAAGATTGGGCACAGAGTAGTTGTAAACTTAGGAAAGAGCAAACAATACACAGCTATTGTTGTTTCAATACACAATACCCAACCAGCTTATGCTGTAAAACAAGTTATTGATGTATTGGATCATCAACCAACTGTAATTGCAAGTCAATTGCAATTGTGGAGTTGGATCAGTTCTTATTACATGTGTCACAGAGGTGAAGTGATGTTATCTGCATTGCCTAACTCACTTAAGCTCCAAAGTGAGACACGAATAATTCCAACAATGTTAGAATTTGATGAAAATCATCTTTCCGATAAGGAGTTTAAATTGTTAGAATCTTTGCAAAATAACGAAGTGTTATCTTTAAAAGAAGCAGCAGATGTTATAAATGTAAATACTGTATATCCAATAGTTAAAAAGTTATTGGATTTAAAGTTAATTAGCCTTTATGAAGAGCTTAATCAAAAGTACAAGCCAAAGGTTTCGGCTTTTGTATCTCTTAATAAAGATTTACAAAATAAGGATGAAGCTTTAAAAGATGTTTTTGATCAACTATCAAGAGCACCAAAGCAAGAAGAACTCTTGTTGTTTTATTTACAATTGTCTTTAAAAGATAAAGAATATCAACCCATTAAAAGAGCTTCTTTGCTCAAGAAAGGCAATTCTAGTGCTGCAGTATTAAAAGGTTTAGTTGAAAAAAACATTCTTGAAATAGTAGAACAAAGTAGCAATCGTATCCAAGACTATAAAATTGATGATGCTGTTCAAATGCCTGAGCTTTCTACTCATCAATTCGAAGCTAATTCAGCTATTGAAAAGAGTTTTTCAGACAAGAGAACAGTACTTTTACATGGAGTTACAGGTAGTGGTAAAACTGAAATTTATATTCATCAAATTCAAGCTCAACTTGACAAGGGAAAACAAGTACTTTATTTGTTGCCAGAAATAGCAATCACTACACAAATCATTCAGCGTCTTAAAAATTATTTTGGAGCTAAAGTGGGCGTATATCATTCTAAATTTTCGTCTAACGAAAGGGTAGAAGTATGGCAATCGTTGTTGGACAATGAATTGCATCAATACGACATCATTCTGGGTGCTCGTTCGGCCATATTTTTGCCATATAAAAACTTAGGGTTAATTGTGGTGGATGAAGAACACG
>JBELEU010000097.1:0-7839 GCA_042093455.1 Crocinitomicaceae bacterium
TGAACGATTTCCAAGTGATAAAGAGATTGAAGATTGGAAGAAAAATGGTGTTAGATATGTTTTAAATTCAAGAACAAAACAAATGATGCCACATAACTATTCTTTTTATGAAGACTATATTCATAACAAAAATGAGCTCAGCATTAAGAATGCTGTTCAAAATCTAACTATTCCTCAATTGATTATTCACGGAACCCTAGATCAAGCTGTTAATATTGAAAATGCGAATATATTAAAGGAATGGAATTCTTCAGCTGTTATATTTAGCTTGAGAACAAATCATACTTTTGGTATAAAGCATCCATGGCTAAGAAAAGATTTATCTTCAGAGATGAAAGTTGTTGTAGAGCAAACTATTTCATTTTTAGAGCATAAAATTTAGCTTTTATATAAATACCTTATATATTTGTCTTTTAATGAAATCTACTGAGATTCTAAATAGTCTTCAAGTATCGCACACCATAAGAAGACTTTGTTTCCAACTCATTGAAAATCACCACGACTTTTCAAATTCTGTTCTAGTAGGCTTACAGCCTAATGGAGTTTTTTTAGTAAACAGACTAAAAAATGAATTAGAAAAAATTCATAATAAAGAAATTCAAACAGGAGCACTTGATATTACTTTCTATCGAGATGATTTTAGACGAAAAGATCAGCCTTTAGTCCCTAGTATTACCAATATTGATTTTTCAATAGAAAATAAAAAAGTTGTATTGGTTGATGATGTATTTTTTACTGGACGAACTGTTCGATCTGGTTTAGATGCCATTATGACTTTTGGGAGACCATCCAAAGTTGAATTCTTAACATTAATTGAAAGAAGATTTTCAAGACACTTGCCAATAAGAGCAGATTATATTGGACAATCTATAGATACTATTTCTGAAGAAAAAGTTTCTGTAAAGTGGATGGAAGAACATGGACAAGATCAAATATTGTTGTACTCACCCAAAAGCAAATGACAGATTTAAGTGTAGAACATTTATTAGGCATCAAACAGATTAAAGAAGAAGATATTCAATTGATCTTTAATACTGCAGATAGTTTTAAAGAAATTATCAATAGGCCAATCAAGAAAGTTCCTACTTTAAGAGATATTACCATTGCTAATTTGTTTTTTGAGAACAGTACTAGAACAAAACTATCTTTTGAATTAGCTGAAAAAAGGTTATCAGCTGATATAGTTAATTTTTCAGCTGGGTCATCAAGTGTCAAGAAAGGAGAAACCCTAATTGACACCGCAAACAATATATTGTCAATGAAAGTTGATATGATTGTAATGAGACATCCTTATCCAGGTGCACATCAATTTTTAGCTAAGCATGTTGATGCTAAAATTATTAACGCAGGAGACGGGACTCATGAACATCCTACACAGGCGTTACTAGATACTTACTCAATAAGAGAAAAATTAGGTGACGTTGCAGGAAAAAAAGTTGTAATTGTTGGAGATATTAAGCACTCAAGAGTAGCACTGTCAAATATTTTTGCACTTCAAAAATTAGGTGCTGAAGTAATGGTTTGTGGCCCAACAACTCTCATCCCTAAATACATTAATCAATTGGGTGTAAAGGTTGAAACTGACCTTAAAAGAGCATTGCAGTGGTGTGATGTTGCCAATATGTTAAGAATTCAATTAGAAAGACAAGAAATCAAATATTTCCCAAGTTTAAGAGAATATACTATGCAGTTTGGTTTAGATATGAATTTATTAAATCAAATAGATAAGCCCATTACAATTATGCATCCTGGTCCGATAAATAGAGGTGTTGAAATTAGTTCTGAAGTGGCAGACTCTTCAAATGCAATTATCTTAAATCAAGTTGAAAATGGTGTTGCTATTAGAATGGCAATAATTTATTTATTAGCTGGTAAGATAAATAGAGTCTAATTTTTCTTTATTAATTATTTAAAAGTGCTATTTTAGTAAAAACCTTATTAATATTATTGATGGCATTTAGCGTTGAAAAAATTAAAAACCAGTCTGTTATCAGATGTAAACATGAGAAACTTGATACAATTACTGGTCCTGAACTGAAGTCTCAGTTTATATATTTAAGTAAAAATGGTGACAATAATTTTATTGTTGATTTAAGTGAAGTTAAATATTGTGACTCAAGTGGCTTAAGTGCGTTATTAGTAGGGAATAGAATTTCAAAAGAACATGATGGATCATTAGTCTTATTTGGTTTACAGCCAGCTGTTGATAAGATAATTACCATTTCTCAATTAGATAAAGTTCTAAATATAACTTTAGATGAAAATACTGCGTTAAAAAAATAAATCAATCTTATGAAAAAAATTATACTATCAATTTTCTGTTTTGCACTTGCAACCATTTCTTATGGCCAGTGCTCACCTGACACTATTTACCAAGATTCAATTTGGGGGATTTGGCCCAATACAACTGATAATTTTGCTTCGGGAGACATTGGTGTTGCCTATGAGCAAGTCATTGATTTTAAAGTTCCTACTGATGCTGGAGATTTAGACTCTAATTACGCTGGTATTACTTTAACCAATGTTGCTTTAATATCAGTAAATGGAATCCCTGATGGATTGTCTTTTGCTTGTGATATTACTAATTGTACTTGGGCTGGTGGTGCACAAGGTTGTGCAAGTATTACAGGTACTCCAACAACAAATGGTACATATCCATTGGAACTAGAAATTGTTGGATGTGTTTTTGGTGGTGTTATTTGTGATACTACTGTTTTTAATGATTATGTAATTCAAATTGGTCCTGTAGGAATTGAAAGCCATTCAATACAAACAAATACATTTAAGTTGAATCAAAATTACCCCAATCCATCAAATGAATTAACAAACATAGATTTTGTTACTGGCGAGCCTTCTAAAATAGATTTCATGATTACAAACCTTATAGGCGATGTTGTAAGTTTTAAATCTATTAATGCGAACAGAGGTGTAAATTCAATTGTTATCGATACAAAGAAATATTCAGATGGAGTGTATTTATATTCAATTTTTGATGGGGTTTCAAAACAAACCAAAAGATTGATTGTAAACCATTAATTAATTAATCCTCATTATATCCCGCTTAGGCGGGATTTTTTTTGCTTTGAAATTTAAATTAACAATACTTGGTTCTGGTGGTGCTATACCAACTGCTCAAAAAAAACCTACATCTCAATTCTTAAACATTCAGGATAGGTACTTTCTTATTGATTGCGGAGAAGGAACCCAAATTCAATTAAGAAAGTTTAAGTGTAAATTTCAAAAAATTGATCATATTTTTATTAGTCACCTTCATGGTGACCATTATTTGGGATTAGTTGGTTTTTTATCAAGTTTAAATTTACTTGGAAGAACACAACAATTACATATTTACGCTCCTGAAAAATTAAAGCAAATTTTGACAGTTCATGAGGAGATCAATGGAAGGAAATTTGATTTTGACATTGTTTTTCAGCCACTAAATTTTGACAGTTTAAATTGTTTGTATGAAGATAAGATTGTTAAAGTTTTTTCTTTTCCAGTGGATCATTCAGTTCCTACATGTGGTTTTCTTTTTCAGGAAAAGGAGAGGTCAAGGAGATTATTAAAAAACAAGCTTAAAGAATATGAAATTCCAATTTCAGAATTAAAAAATATCAAAGCAGGAAATGATTTTATTCAAAATGATAAGGTAGTAAAGAATTCCCTATTAACTGTTTCTGCACCACCTCCAAGATCATATGCTTTCTGTGCAGATACAATTTATAATAATTCCATTGTTAAATTTATATCAAATGTTGATTTACTATATCATGAATCTACCTTCCTAACTTCAATGCTAAGTAGAGCTAAATCGACTAAACATTCAACAGCAAGACAGGCTGCAATGATTGCAAAAGAAGCAAAAGTTGAACGATTACTAATTGGACATTTTTCAGCAAGGTATAAGGAAACTGATTTATTTGAATTAGAAGCTAAAGAAGTTTTCTCTAATACAAAAGCAGTTTCTGATGGTGATGAGTATGAAATATTTTTAAATGACTCAGAACATGGAGATTGAGATCAAATTAACCAATGACGGTAGTCATACTCTTTATCGAAAAGATTTAGATGAGAATTATCATTCCACTCATGGCGCTGTTCAAGAATCAAATCATGTGTTTATTAAAAATGGTCTTGATTGTAGGTTTAAGAACTTAAATAAAAAAAAACTTTCAGTTTTGGAAGTTGGATTTGGTACAGGATTAAACTGTTTTTTAAGTTATTTGTATGCAAAAAAAAATAATATAATAATTGAATATTCTGCATTAGAAACTAACCCTTTAAGCAATGAAATCATTTCAGCATTAAATTATTGTTCTAATGATCAAGAACAACTTATTTTTAATAAAATTCATAATTTAAAATGGAATGAATTTAGTGATATTTCAAGCTTTTTTAAATTGAATAAAATACACAATTCTTTACAGTTGCATACATTCAAAAATAAATTTGACTTGGTTTATTTCGATGCATTTGGTCCAAGAGTTGAGACACATCTTTGGAAACAAAAATGGTACAATAAAATCAGATCAAAGCTTAACAAAAAAGCCATTTTCGTAACCTATTGTGCAAAAGGACAAGTAAGAAGAGATTTGGAATCTTCAGGGTTTTTAATTGAGAGACTTGAAGGTCCTCCTGGAAAAAGGGAGATGTTAAGAGGGTCTATTTGAGGCAATGATAAACAAAAGCGGGAGGTATGTTAACTGGAGTAAAAGATATATTGACTGATGAAAACCGTTTGTTTAAAATTTCTTTCGCATTCAATGAATATTGAAATTGAATGTAAAAACCGTCTTCTTTTAATACTTTGTTGACTTCTCTAAAAATACCAGCCTTAATTCTTAATGGAATAACGGCTAATGGTAAAGATGAAATAATTACATCAACTTTTTCAATTTTAAGATCATTGATAATGTTAGAAATATTATCTGCACTTCCTAGAACAGGGGTAAAAGCAGTTTCGTTTTTAAATCTGTGAGACAGTTGGTTGTAAAATGATTTATTAAGTTCAATTGAAATTAAATTTGACTCTGCAGTCTTTTTCTTTAAAATTTCTTTAGTGAAAATGCCTGTTCCAGGACCAAGTTCAACTATGTTAATATTTTTACTAAAATCAATACCTTTTAACATTTTAGCTGCTAAAAATTTAGAGCTAGGAAGAACAGCGCCAACAGTTTTGCGCTCTTTAATGAATTCTGAAAAAAAATTACTTTTCATATTGAAATGCAAATATGGTAATATTATTTAATAATGAAAGTTGATTAATAATGTGATGCGATTAAAATATATATGAATTATTCTATTTTTACTTAATGAAAGTAAATCTTCTATTATTTCTTCTATTATTTTTTGCAATAAAAATTTCAGCTCAGGAAGATAATCAGGCTAAAAAATTATTTAATGCAGGTAATTTTCTACAAGCTCTTAACGAATATGATATTCTTCTTGAATCGGACCCAGATAACAAGGAATGGCTGCATCACTTATCTGTATGTTACTTAAATACTAACGGAGATAAATCTAGAGCAGTACCATTACTGGAGAAACTTTTGTTAGATGTTAATCCAAAGCCAATTTTATTGTATTTAATGGGTAGAGCTTATCATTACGGTTATAATTTTAGTTCTGCAATTGAATATTTTAAAATGTATAATAGGACTAATCCAAGTAATAAACAGCTTGTAAGTTCTTCAAATGAGCACATAGAATATTGTGTAAATGCAAAGGAATTAATGAAATATCCGTTAGATGTAAGTTTTGAAAACTTAGGTAAAAATATTAACTCTTCATTTGATGACTATTATCCATTTGTAAACGAAGATGAGTCATACATTCAATTTAATTCAAAACGTAATAAATTTAGCGCAGAAGAAATTTCAGGGCAATTCAAATCTAATGTTTACATTTCTAATGTTAGTCTAGGTAAATATCAAAAATCAAAGTTGATTTCTGATATGGTAAATACAGAAGCCGAAGTTGAAGAAATTGTTGGTATGACTTCTGATGGCTCAAAATCTATTGTATACAAAGAAGATTATATATCTGGAGGTGAATTGTATTTAGCTGATTTTAACCAAAAAAATGTAACAACTATTAATAAGTTAGGTAACACTATTAATTCTAAATATGCTGAAATTGCAGCCTGTATTTCAGATGACAATCAAAAACTTTTTTTTGCAAGTGATAGGCCAGGAGGATATGGTGGTGTAGACTTATATTTGTGCCAGCGCTTACCCAATGGTAAATGGAGTGAGCCAAATAATTTAGGGCCTTATGTTAACACATATATGGATGAAGATTTCCCTTCAATATCCTCTGATGGTAAGACTCTTTATTTTTCATCTAAAGGGCATTCAAGCATTGGTGGATATGACATTTTTAAAGCAAAATGGGATGCTAAAAAAAGTAAATATTCATATGTTCAAAACATGGGATACCCTATAAATACACCTGAAGATAATCTTAATTTTAGGTTGGCTGCAGATGATAGATTTGCTTACGTTTCAGCAGTGAGGAAAGAGGGTTATGGAGGGTTAGATATCTATAGAATTAAATTTAAAAGTCTTGAGCCAGAATATACTGTTATCAAAGGAATAGTCAACACAGATACAATTACAGATGCAAGAATTGACATTAGTATTACAGATGCCGACACCTATGAAATATATGGTGAATATACTCCTAATGATATTTCGAATAGATACATAATTATTTTACCACCAGGTAAATATTTTCTAGATATTGATGCTGAAGGTTTTAATTCAATTAGCGAAGAAGTTGAAATTTTTGACAAAACATCATTCAAAACTGAGATTATTAAAAACATATTTCTCAAGAGTAAATAAAATTTTCTTTTAGTATGAATGAATCGATTATTAATTTATTTCAAAAATCTCCAGTTTCTTTTAGTCTAATTTTAATTACTGTTGTTATTTCTGTCTTTGCATTTTCAAACAATCAATTCAAGGAAAAAGGTATTTTTTCTCCATTTGAATACCATAAAAATAAAAAATGGTGGTTATTGATTACACATGGTTTTTTACATGCCGATTTTTTTCATCTTTTCTTCAATGTTTATGTGCTATATATATTTGGCCCAAGAATTGAGTCTTACTTTAACATTTCATCTGATATAGGATCTTTTTATTTTATTTCTTTTTATTTGGGGGCCATGGTATTTGCAACTTTACCTTCAATCCTAAAACATAACAATAATCCTATGTATAAAAGTTTAGGAGCTTCAGGAGCAATTTCGGCTGTAGTATTTGCTCATATTTTAATATTTCCATTGGACGAACTCGGGCTATTAATTATACCTGGTTTATGGTTGCCAGGCTTTGTTTTCGGAGCATTGTATTTAATTGCTGAACATTTCTTAAGTAAAAAACAGTATTCAAATATTGCACATGATGCTCATATTAGTGGTTCAATTTTTGGGATATTATTTATTATTATTTACGATTTCAATAATCTTATCCATTTTTTTAGGAGTGTAGGTAATTATTTTGTTGATTTAATGAATTAATTTTTTTTGATGTCTAATATCAACTTTAATGGTGAAATAACTCTTGACGATCAGCTACTTTTAAATGATTTTATTAGGGGCTTTAAGTACGGAGATGGAGTTTTTGAAACCGTTAGAATTTTCAACGGAAGTCCAATATTCTTTGATGGTCATTTCAAAAGATTAATGGCTGGTTTGAAAGTATTGATGTTTGATATCCCTGAACACTTCACTCAAGATTTTTTTCTTAATCAAATAGAGCTGTTATTAGCTTGTAATAAAATAACAAAAGGAGGGAAGGTTAGGTTAGCTGTTTTTCGTTCAGGAAGTGGTTC
>JBELEU010000098.1:0-3211 GCA_042093455.1 Crocinitomicaceae bacterium
TTGAATTATCTAAATTATTGAAAGCCAAATTGTTTCTTTTTGAAAAGAAAACAGATGAATCAATGGTTCTGGTCAATGATGTTTTAAAATTAAATTCTTCAAATGCCGAGGCATATCTGATCAAAGGAATGATTTATAATTTTTTAGGAAACACAAAACTAGCACAATCGTCTTATCAAACAGCCATTGAAGCTAATCCTGATTATTACGATGCTTATATTCTTTTGGGGGTTTTATATGAAAAAATGGGGGATGAAATGGCTATTAATTACTACAACTCGGCTGCTGAAATTAATCCCAATGGAATTGAAGCTTTTCGAAACAAGGGACTTTTTTACCACTTCAGTCAAGAATATGCGTTGGCAAGAATTTCATTTGAAAAAGTTATTGAAATTGATTCAACATTTGAAGAAGCTTACTTTAATATTGGCAACACTTTTTTAGGTGAATATGCTATGGATACTTTAGAAGCTAAAAAGTACATAAGTGAGGCTATGAAGTTTTACAATCAAGCAGTTTCTATCAATCCTAACTACGTTCAATCTATACATAACATTGGTATTTGTTATGAAATAATAGGGGATAAGTTGAAAGCCAAAGAGCAGTATCTTTATGCTATTAAATTAGATAACAATTATACGCCTTCATTGAACGCTCTTAACGAATTGTAGTTAATCTAACAGTGTAGCTAATTCTGCAATATTTAGAAATCTTCCTCTTTTTATATTGTTTAAAACAATAATTGTTCTGTCGTTCTTCATTACTTTAATAAAGTAAATTCTGAAGCCTTTCCACCAACCAGTATGAAAAACTATTTTCCCTATTTTTGGATGGTTTTTAATTCTAAATCCATAACCGTAGTTTTGAATTCTTTTGAAAGTTTTGCTCTTACCTTCATAAGCAAGTGTTTTAAGAGAATCGCTAATTAAAAAGTTAGCATTCAAAGCCCTATCGAATTTCAATAAATCATCAACTGAAGAATATACTCCTTTATCACCAACACAACCGTTTAAATAAACATCTTCCCAGGGAATTTTACCTTCGTAACCTTGAACTGGTAAAACCAATTGATCTCTATTGGTTCTATTGTAAACAACAGAACTATTCATTCCAAGGGGAATGAATATATTGTCTGATAAGTATTGTTCAAATGTTGTGCCACTAACTTTTTCAATTATTGATGCCAAAATTAAATAGTTGGTGTTACAGTAATAGTACCTTTTGTTAGGGGCGTAATTTATTAGGGGAACAATATCTGTCATTATTTGAAGGACATTTTCATTTGTTATGGTTGAATCCTTTTTTGGCCAAATGCTATCAGGTCTATCGCAAAAATGTGTGTATTGGCTCATTCCAGAACGGTGAGATAAAAGTTGATGTATGTCGATGTCTGAATAAGGAAATTCTGGAAAGAATTTTTTCACACTATCATCAAAGGATAGTAAACCTTTTTCGATCAATTGAAGTGTAGCAATAGCGGTAAAAGGTTTTGAAGCTGATGCAAGTTGAAAAGTATGTTTAGAAGTTAATTTCTCTTTATTTCTTACGTGTGCATATCCATACGATTTGCTAATAATAACTTTTCCTTTTTCAGCAAAAAGTATGTTTCCATTGAAAACTCCTCTTTTAAATTTATTAGAAAAATACTTGTCAACTTTTACAGATCTATCATCACTAATACTGTCAATAAGAGCATTAATCTCAGCAGTATAATCAGCCAATACTATTGAATCTGATTCTTCCAAATTAGATACTTTAATATTTTCAGTTTTACAAGATGTTTGTAAAAATAAAACAGTTATAAAAAATAGGAGTGAAATTCGAAACATGAGTGCGAATTTATACATATCCTCACAGGAAGCAGATTAGATTATTCTTTGTTATTAACATTAAGGAATTAATTAATAACCAAATATTAAAAACAATTGACCAATACCAGCTCCCATGCCAAGAGCAGCTCCAACAAGAATTAATTTAAGTTCATCTTCTCTAAATACAGGACGCAAAAAGTCTACGAAATCAGAAGGAGGTAGTTTTTGCATTCGAGTTCTGAAAGTGGTTTCTAAATCCATTGCTTCTTCAGCATATGGAAACACAGGTTTCATTGATTGAGGCAATTCTTTTATTATTTTTTCAATGGCGATGTTTTTAATTTTATCGTAATTTCTTTTACCCGCTACTATATTGATAACTGGTCTTGAAATTCCGGCTGAATCGTCAATGGCTTTGTTGCTGTGGTCAACAATAAGGTCAATGAACTTTTCTTTTGTTGGGCCAGCTATTATTGAAGCAAAAATTCTATCAAAAGTAAATATGTCATGTGCCAACATGTATGCATACTCACTTGAAACTTCATTTTGTCTTTTAATGAAAAGCCCTTGGTAGCTAACACCCAGAATTTTAATTGGTTCTATGGGTTCAAAAATTAACTTTAAAGCCAACCAATTGGTTGCATATCCAACAATTAAACCAAATAAGGGAAGAATCCACCACTGAGGAACAAGATACCAAATGACCATTTGAAACAATCCAAATAAGAATCCAAAGTACAAACCAGATCTTTCTATAAATTTAAACTCTTCTTTGCCGCATTTCATGAACATTTCGTTCAGAAGTTCTTTGTCTTTTGTAAGTCTTTTAATGACCATGTCTTTGATGTCAAATACTTCTTCAATGTTTTCTTTTATGTCCTTCATCATTTCAGCAACAATTTCAGGCATATCTCTTGAAATTCTACTGTAAATCACTTTTTTAATCGGATTTGGAATTCGCTTCCAAGCTTCTGGAGCCTGATTGTACATGATTTCATCCATAATTTCTTTGGAAATTCTATCGAACTCAGGCTTCATTTCGTCAGCAACTTTTTTAGGATCTATCTGTGAAAAAAGTTCTTTTACATTGATAAGTTTTGTGGTCCATAAATCAACAGAAATAGAAGACATTTTTGCCGCTTTACTCGGAATTATTCCTTGCCAACCAAAATAGGGGGGGATTCCAATAAACTTCAAAGGATAGAATGTCATCTTAATAGCTAAAACATTTGTTAGCCATCCCACGAGTGCACTTGTAACTGGAATTGATAAGTATATTAGCAGATGTCCATATGTGTCAAAAAATTCATTCACGTTTTTAAATTTAACTATTCTATCAAAGATTCTTGTTATATTGTAGCAACTTAATCTTATCAATGAAGAAATTATTTTCCATTTGC
>JBELEU010000098.1:3221-7796 GCA_042093455.1 Crocinitomicaceae bacterium
CATCATTATATCACCAAGGGCGTTTGGTACATAGACGCTGTTGAATTAAATGGAGGCTCAACTAATTTTATAGAATCTTTCTTACCTGATTATAAAATGGATACTTCTTTTTATAAAGTTTATTTGTTGGAAAATGGATTGGTAAGAGGAGAGTACTACGAAAACGATTCTATTCTTAATTATTTTGTAACAGGAGAATGGGAACTATTAAATCACGATGAAATTTACCTTAAAGCAGATGCATACATTAACGGTAATTTTTTAATTGAAGTCTCAGCAAAAGATAAAATGATACTGAGTACTCTTGAAAATAACGTTTCTTTTGAGAGCATTGGTGATGTAGCTATGGTTGTAAGAATAAGTAGAGATAAACCTGGCAATCAATCAGACACTAGGCCTTAATTATTTTATTAAGTGTCCACTGAATGAGGAAGACCACATGTCTATTTTTCCATTATTCTGACTACTAAATATTCTTACCCAAATTTGATTATTTGCTGAAAGTTTAACAGTTTGTGCAATACTTATTTGATAGTATCCATATCCATTAGAATCATCCTGAGTAGTTAATATTACAGATTCGCCATATTTTGATCCTGGACTATCAAGAATCATTTGAAGTAAACCTTCGATAGGATTAGAAATTTGAATGGAAAGGTTTACATTAAATTGATATAATCCATCAACAGGTGCTGTGAACCTCCCATTATTAGCATTGTATCCTCCTCCGTCATTAAAAGACGTAGAACCATCTTTAAGAATAACAATCATTCCAGATCCACCACTTCCAAAATTTTGATCGCTAGATGTACTCATCCCAGTTAAGAAACCTACTGTTGAGTTAGAAGGGTTAACTTTGATTTTTCCAGATGGATCAACTACAATACTTCTATCTCCAGTTCCACTTAAGGATTGTAAAATTAAGTCTCCATGTATTTTAGAATTTCCATTAATCTCAAGTTTCTCAGAGGGTGTATTTGTTCCAATACCAACATTTCCCGATTGATTAATCATCATCCCATAAGAATAATTAGTATTGAAAAATATGGCATTTGGAGAACCTAGTTCTAAATAATTTCCAGAACCAGGCATGCCTATCCAACCATTTTCAGTAAAAGAACCAGAAGATAAATCACCAAATCTTATGTAAGCATTAGCTAGTGAATTTGTTTGTGAACTTATTATTTTTATTTCTGGAGAATTATTTTGAATCTCTAGGTCAACACTTGGAGAACTTGTTCCAATTCCGACATTTACATTATTGCCTAAAACAAGACTATTGCTTTGATTTACTTTTGCATTAGCTCCAATTGCAGTAGCGTTATTTATTGCATTTGCTCCTTGAACTGTATTGGCGTTATATCCAATAAATGTATTTTGGTTACCGTTTGATTGATTGCTTCCTGCAATATTTCCGACAGCTGTGTTTTGACTTCCTTGGTTGTTTTGTAATGAGTTTTCACCCAATGAAGCGTTAGAGCTTCCATTAGTGTTTTGAAAAAGTGATCCGTATCCTACAGCTGTGTTACCAGCTCCATTAATATTTTTATAACTACTGTTTAAACCAATAGCAACATTAGCGCTTCCAACAGTGTTGGAGATGAGTGCACCACTACCAACAGCTGTGTTTTGTCCTCCTGTTGTGTTAGAAGGTAAAGAGCTTTGTCCTATTGCAGTATTTTCACTTCCTGTTGTATTGTGCTCTAGTGTTTGGTAACCAATGGCAGTGTTTCCATAACCAGTTTGATTGTTATTAAGTGCTCTTGTTCCAATGGCAACATTTATGTATCCAGTAGTATTTTGAGTCAATGAACTAATTCCTAAAGCTATGTTGTCATATCCTGAATTGTTTTCTAAAGAACCTTGTCCAATTGCAACATTATTGTAGGAACCAGAGTTCATGTTGTTTGATACGTTACTAGAAATATTGAGGTTATTTAGTTGATCAGTATACCCATCATGCAAGTCATTAATATCCATATTTACGTTCATAGAGTCGGGAGATGTCCATGTCATAACACCATTGTTATCCGAAACTGGAATATATCCATTTGATGCTCCAGCTCGCATTCTTATGTGGCCATTAACATCAAGTTTTTCAGTAGGAGATGAAGTTGCAATACCTACTGAAACATTATTTCCTAAAACGATAGCATCGCTTATGTTTACTGTTGCATTAGCTCCAATTGCTGTTGAATTAGATAAGTTATTGCTTCCAACATTGGCATTAAACCCTAAAGCTGTATTGTTGTTTCCTGTAGTATTATTTGTTAACCCATGTCTTCCTATGGCTACATTTTCTTGACCAGTAGTGTTGTTATCTAATGCTCTTTCACCAACTGCAACATTTGAAGATGAATTTGTACTTTGTTGTAAAGCATAGCTTCCCAAAGCCACATTAAAGTTCCCAGTAGAGTTGGTTTCTAATGTTTTATGTCCTATTCCAACATTACCGCTTCCAATGGTATTATTTTTTAGTGCAACCTCTCCCACAGCTGTATTATAACCTCCAGTAATATTTTCAAACATTGCGTCAACTCCAATAGCGGTATTAGTGTTTCCTGATGTATTGTTGTAAAGAGCAGCTTTACCTACAGCTGTATTTCCATAACCTGTTGTATTCTCTAGTAGTGTCCATTGACCAAAAGCTGTATTTGAATTACCAGTTGTATTTTTAAATAAAGAAGCATATCCAAATGCATTATTCATTGAACCGGTGGTATTGTATGATAATGCACTGTGTCCTAAAGCATTATTTCTTGAACCAGTTGTATTATTACTCAATGCATTTGTACCTATTGCAACTTGTGAATCAACAATACTTTGAGTAAGTGCATTATAGCCTATTGCAATATTATTTTCACTAGAAGTATTGGTTGCTAATGCATTGGCTCCAATAGCTATGTTTTTTTTTGCAGTAGTTAAAGAGTTTGGTTGTGCAACTAGGTATAAGTTATTTTCACTGTCTTCATATCCATTTGATAGGTCATTTATTGAAAGATTAGTAAACCCAAGGCTATCCAAAGCAATACCACTACCGTTACTAATAATTAAACTATCAGAAGTGAGAGTTAGATTTTGATTATCTGTAAATAAAGCTCCTGATGGAACGTTTGAATTAACTTGAAACCCATTGGACAAGAGTGCATTTTCAGCATTGTCGACAATACTATTGTTGTTGCTATCGTATACATTTTTTAACATTACCCCAACACCTAATGAACCAATCTGTACCCATTGTGCATTACCTTGTGCATCAGATTTTAAAATTCTACCAGCTCCTTGATTTCCGTCAATTAGTTGAAACCCTCCAGTTGGTCCATTTGGTGTAATTTCTCCTACAAGAAGTTTGTTTTTGATTTTAACATCACCTGAGTCAAAATAGCCAGCCCAATTACTAGTACCAGAAGCTGCAGCTCCATATACCCCTCTGTTCTCACCAGCTGATCCTGAAGCATAACCAGCAACTCCGTAATTAATGCCGGTACCTTGTCCGGTTGCATCAAACCAAGCTCCTTGGTTATCACCTGTTCCATCACCACTAACCGATGCATAAACTCCAAACTTACCTTGTGTTGAATTGTTTGCTGATGTATTGTTTAAAATATATATTCCTCTAGTGGTATTGGCATCTGTTGTAATGTTTAACTTTCCAATATTAATTACTGAGTCACCAATTGCAACTTTTCCATCTAAAAGAGTGTTGTATAAATTATTATTGATAAAAGTCCAGTCATCGTCAGCTGAACTAATGTTGTTTAAAGAAATTGCATTTCCGTTATCAATGTATAAGCTGTCTGAATCAATAGAAATAGTTTGATTGTCTGTAAATATGGCATTTGCAGGAACACTAGACTCTACTGTATTTCCATTTACTTTTTGAGCTTCTAAGCTAGACAAAGAGTAGGGTACTGAAACCAATAACTGATATCCCATTAATTCATTGTCAATAGAAACACCTAAGTAAAAATTTTCATCTTCCCATTCGATGTCTTCAAAATCTAAAGTATTAATACTGCCTATTTGAAGGGAGAATAATCCATAACTATTAGTTGTTACGTTGTGTGTTTCGGTAAACTCTGGTGAAATAGTTGTGTCAGATGATATGCTTATTTCAACAACAATGCTAGTATTGTTCAATGTTTCACCTGTACCGTTATTACTGTGTGCTACTGCTTGGTAGTTAAATGAGCTGTTGTTTTGAGCTTTATATTCATTGGTTACAAGAATTGTTGCTAAAAAACAGAATAATAGTGAAAGTTGGTTTTTTAAGTTCATCAATAAAATTGAATAGGTTATTTTTTGAAAACAATTAATTATGCAAATTTAACGATTTAATTCATTAAATATTTATTACTTACCTATCTAACTATTTGAACCCATCCAGATTTGGTAGTTCCAAAATCTATTAATTCAACTGTGTAAAAATAGGTACCTGCAGGTACTCTGACGCCACTTTGATATGTGCCATCCCAAGCAACATCAATGTTGTTGTAGTTGTTGAATGAAGCTATTTCATCTCCCCAACGGTTAAATATGGTTACGACATTGTTGGCATAGTCACCTGTGATGGGC
>JBELEU010000099.1:0-7773 GCA_042093455.1 Crocinitomicaceae bacterium
ACTCTACCACCACCTCTAAACAAAGGATTTTTTATTGATCCAGCTCTAGCAGTACCAGTACCTTTTTGTTTTTTAATCTTTCTTGTACTTCCTTTGATCTCTCCTCTTTCTCTAGATTGATGAGTACCTTGTCTTTGATTGGCTAAATATTGTTTTACATCAAGATAGATAGCGTGATCGTTGGGTTCAATACCGAATACACCTTTATTCAGTTTAACCTTTTTAGTGGTTTCTTTACCCTCTTTATTGATTACTTTTATTTCCATTATTTCTCAACAATTAGATAAGACCCCTTCGAACCAGGAACAGATCCTTTAACAATTAAAATATTTTTTTCTGGGATTACTTTTAAAACCTGAAGATTGATAGATTTAATTCTATCACCACCGGTTCTTCCACCCATTTTCATTCCTTTAAAAACTCTTGCTGGATAAGATGCAGCACCAATTGAACCTGGAGCTCTCATTCTATTATGTTGTCCGTGAGTAGCTTGACCAACTCCACCAAAACCGTGTCTTTTAACGACACCTTGAAAACCTTTACCCTTAGATGTACCTACAACGTCAACAAATTCACCTTCATTAAATTGATCGACTGTAACTGAATCTCCAAGATTAACTTCATTAAAGTTTTTGAATTCAACCATTTTTCTCTTAGGTGTAGTCTTTGCTTTTGCAAAGTGACCCATCATCGCATTTGGAGTATTCTTCTCTTTTTTGTCATCAAAACCGAGTTGAACCGATTCGTAACCGTCTATTTGTTGCGTTTTAATCTGAGTGACCACACATGGTCCTGCTTCGATAATCGTGCATGGAGAATTTTTTCCATCGGCACTAAAAACGCTAGTCATCCCTATTTTTTTTCCTATGATACCAGCCATAATTCTATGTTATAATATTATACTTTTATTTCTACGTCTACACCGCTAGGTAATTCTAATTTCATTAATGCATCAATAGTCTTTGAAGAAGAACTATAGATATCCATAAGTCTTTTATATGCACAAAGCTGAAATTGCTCTCTTGCTTTTTTATTCACGTGAGGAGAACGTAATACTGTATAAATTCTCTTGTGTGTCGGCAATGGAATTGGACCACTAACAACAGCACCTGTTGATTTTACAGTCTTAACAATCTTCTCAGCAGACTTATCTACCAAGTTGTGATCGTATGATTTTAATTTTATTCTAATTTTTTGACTCATCTGTTAATCAATTATTATGCAGTTACTAATCCTTTAGCTTTGGCAATTACCTCTTCAGAAATATTCTTTGGAGCATCACTATAATGAGAAAATTCCATACTTGATGTTGCTCTTCCCGAAGTAATTGTTCTTAATTGTGTTACATATCCAAACATTTCAGATAACGGAACTTTAGCTTTTACAACTTTAGAACCAGCTCTATCGTCCATTCCTTCAATCAATCCTCTTCTTCTATTTAAATCTCCAACAACGTCTCCCATATTTGCTTCTGGTGTAACCACCTCAATCTTCATCATTGGTTCTAAAATAACAGGAGAACACTTAGGAAGTGATTCTCTGTAAGCCATTTTTGCACATAACTCAAAAGAAAGCGCATCTGAATCGACAGCATGAAATGAACCATCCTTAAGAGTAACTTTCATATTATCAATTGGATAACCAGCAAGAATTCCATTGTTCATAGCATCCTTAAACCCTTTTTCGACTGATGGAATGTATTCTTTAGGAATATTACCACCCTTAATAAGGTTTTCGAAAATTAAGCCAGGGTTCTCAGCATCTCCAGGTTCAATTGTAAATGAGATATCTGCAAATTTACCTCTACCACCAGATTGCTTTTTATATACTTCTCTATGATCTGCAGAAGATGAAATAGCTTCTTTATAAGCAACTTGTGGTGCTCCTTGATTGCACTCAACTTTAAATTCTCTTCTTAATCTATCAATAATAATATCTAAGTGAAGCTCACCCATTCCAGAAATAATAGTTTGGCCTGAATCTTCATCTGTTTTAACTCTAAAAGTTGGATCTTCTTCAGAAAGTTTAGCAAGAGCCATACCTAATTTATCTACATCAGCTTGTGTCTTAGGTTCAATTGCTAGCCCAATAACAGGCTCTGGGAAATCCATAGACTCTAATACAATGTGCTTTTTTTCATCACATAAAGTATCACCAGTCTTAATGTCTTTAAAACCAACCAATGCTCCAATATCACCAGCATCTAAAGACTTAATCTGATTTTGCTTGTTGGCATGCATTTGGAAAATTCTAGAAATTCTTTCTTTTTTAGTAGTCCTTGTATTGTATACATATGTACCTGATTCTAATTTACCAGAGTAAGCTCTAGTAAAACATAATCTACCAACAAAAGGATCAGTAGCGATTTTAAAAGCTAATGAACTGAATGGTTCTTCAACAGACGGTAGTCTTGAAATTTCTTCACCTGAATCAGGATCAGTACCAGTAATAGCTTCAATGTCAAGAGGAGATGGTAAAATCTCCATTACCATATCTAACATAGCTTGAACACCTTTATTTTTAAAGGCTGATCCACACATCATGGGTACTACTTTTCCAGAAATTGTTGCTTCTCTTAATGCGTCAAGAATTTCTCTTTCAGTTAAAGAGTTTTCATCCTCAAAATATTTTTCTAATAAATTATCATCAAACTCAGCAACTGCCTCCAACAACTCTCCTCTCAAGGCTCTAGCTTCATCGATAACATCAGCAGGGATTTCAATTTCTTTGTAAGTCATCCCTTGGTCTTCTTCGTTCCAAACAATGCCTTTGAAGTTGATTAAATCAACAACTCCTTTGAAATCGTCTTCAGCACCAATGTTAATTTGCAATGGTAAAGCATGACTTCCTAACATCTCCTTAACTTGCTTACAAACATTAATAAAATCCGCACCTTGGCGGTCCATCTTATTAACAAAACCAATTCTAGGGACGTTGTAATTATTTGCTAATCTCCAGTTAGTTTCAGATTGAGGTTCAACACCATCAACAGCACTAAATAAGAAAACTAAACCATCAAGTACTCTAAGTGATCTGTTTACCTCAACAGTAAAATCAACGTGACCTGGTGTATCAATAATATTAACATGATAATCCTGATCTCTATAGTTCCAATTTAATGTAGTTGCAGCAGAAGTAATAGTAATACCTCTTTCTTGCTCTTGCTCCATCCAATCCATAGTTGCAGCTCCATCATGAACTTCACCTATTTTGTGACTAACACCTCCATAATATAAAATTCTTTCGGTGGTAGTAGTTTTACCAGCATCAATGTGAGCAGCAATACCAATGTTTCTAGTGTATTTTAAATCTCTTGCCATTTTACTAAAATCTAAAGTGTGAAAATGCTTTGTTGGCCTCAGCCATTCTGTGGGTATCTTCTTTCTTTTTAAAAGCAGCGCCCTCTTCTTTAAATGCAGCAACTATTTCTGCAGCTAACTTTTCACTCATTGTTTTCTCATTTCGTTTTTGAGAAAAACTAATTAACCAGCTTATAGCTAAAGAACGTTTTCTGCTATCTCTTACAGGTGTTGGTATCTGGAATGTAGCTCCTCCTACTCTTCGGCTTTTAACCTCAACAGCTGGGGTAATATTTTCTACAGCTTTTTTCCAAACCTCTAAACCATTTTCAGACGTTTTTTCACTTACTAAATCAATACAATCATAAAAAATATTGAATGCAATGTTTTTCTTGCCATCAATCATTAGACTGTTAACAAACTTTGTTACCTCAGTATCCTTAAATTTAGGATCAGGTAAAATAATGTGTTTTTTTGCGGTTCTTCTTCTCATTTTAAAAACGTATTATTTCTTCTTTGGTCTTTTAGTTCCGTATTTTGATCTTCTTTGACTTCTTCCTTCAACACCAGCAGTATCAAGAGCACCCCTTACAATATGGTATCTTACACCTGGTAAATCTTTTACTCTTCCTCCTCTTACGAGCACTATACTGTGTTCTTGAAGGTTATGACCTTCACCACCAATATATGCGTTCACTTCTTTTCCATTTGTTAACCTTACCCTAGCTACTTTTCTCATAGCTGAATTTGGTTTCTTTGGAGTTGTAGTGTAAACACGTACACATACACCTCTACGTTGAGGGCAAGACCCTAAAGCTATTGATTTACTAACTTTAGTTTTTGACTGTCTTCCTTTCCTTACTAACTGCTGAATAGTTGGCATACTATAATATCTATTTGTTATTTTTTCGGTTTGCAAAGGTAGAATAATATCTATAATATCCAATATGACTTATGTTTTTTTTTGAGATGATTCAACGGAGGTAAAATAAATTATTTTCAAATAATTTTAAAAACAGCATATTAAATCTTAATAAATTTTCACCAATTAATTGTTAACATCAAAACAATAAAATTTAGTGATTATAATTTCTATTTTTGACCAATGGATGTATTTGAAGGATTAAACGATGCACAAGTTGATGCTGTCAAAGTAATAGACGGCCCAATGATGATTATTGCCGGAGCTGGCTCTGGTAAAACCAAAGTGCTTACACACAGAACCGCTAATTTGATTAAAAATGGTGTTGATCCATTCAATATTTTAGCACTAACCTTTACCAACAAGGCCGCTAAAGAAATGAAGCATAGAATTTCTTCAATGATTGGAGAAAACGAGGGCAGAAACATATGGATGGGAACTTTTCACTCAATTTTTGCAAAAATCCTTAGAACAGAACATCAAAAAATAGGATACCCATCAAACTTTACCATATATGATACACAGGATTCAAAAAGTGTAATTAAATCAATTATTAAGGAGAAAAAACTTGATGACAAACTATATAAACCTGGAATAGTTTATAATAGAATATCTGCAGCGAAAAACAGCCTTATTTCGGCAAATAACTATATTGAGAATAGTGAAATAAAATCTGCAGATAGATCAAGTGGAAGACCTTTCATTGGAGAAATCTATTTAAGCTATCAAAATAAATGTTTCAGGTCTGGAGCTATGGATTTTGATGATTTACTATTTAAAACGAATGTTCTCTTACAACAACATCCCGAAATACTATATAAATACCAAGAAAAATTCAAATATATACTTGTTGATGAATACCAAGATACTAATCATGCTCAATATTTAATTGTAAAATCTTTGGCCGCTCGATATGAAAACATTTGTGTTGTCGGAGATGATGCGCAATCAATATATTCTTTTAGAGGAGCAAATATTCAAAACATTTTAAATTTTAGAAAAGACTATCCTGATTATAAGCTTTTTAAATTAGAACAAAACTACAGATCAACCAAAACAATAGTAAATGCCGCCAACAGCATTATTAAGGTTAATAAAGAGCAAATAAAAAAAAAGGTATGGACCTCTAACATTGATGGAGACAAAATTAAAGTTCTAAAATCTTATTCGGATAATGAGGAAGGAAAAGCAATAGCAAACGACATTTTTGAAGAATCAAACAATAAAAACTCACCATTTAACAATTTTGCAATTCTATACAGAACAAATGCACAATCTCGTTCTTTTGAAGAATCCATGAGAAAACTAAATATACCATATAAAATATATGGTGGACTTTCTTTTTATCAACGAAAAGAAATTAAAGATCTTCTGGCATATTTTAGACTATCAGCAAACTTAAAAGACGAAGAATCTCTTAAAAGAATAATTAACTATCCAAAAAGGGGAATTGGGCTAACCACCATCAACAAAGCATCTATTTGTGCTAATAATAGCAATGTGTCATTATGGGATGTTTTAGAAAGTCCTGAACAATTCGGTTTTGTTTTAAATGGAGCAACCCGGACTAAAATTGAAAGCTTTACAATGATGATAAAGAGCTTTAATTCAAAAATTGACAAAGACGAGGCATATGATGTTGCCTTAGAAATAGCAAAACAATCAGAAATTATTAAAAACTTAAGCTCCGATAAGACACCAGAAGGAATTGTAAGATTTGAAAACATACAAGAGTTACTAAATGGAATTCAAGAATTTAATAAATCCATAGAAGATGAAAAAACTACTCTTGCTGATTTCATGTTAGATGTTGCATTACTAACAGATGTAGACAATGAGAAAGAAGACGATATCAATAGGGTCTCAATGATGACCATTCATGCATCAAAGGGACTTGAGTTTCAAAACATCTACATAGTTGGTCTTGAAGAAAATCTTTTCCCGTCTCAACTTTCATTGAATTCAAGAAATGATTTAGAAGAAGAAAGAAGACTGTTTTATGTTGCTTTAACAAGAGCAAAAAACAAAGCAACACTTTCATATGCTGCAAGCAGATTTAAATGGGGTAATTTTATTAACTGTGAACCGAGCAGATTCATTGAAGAAATCGACCCTTCCTACATTATTGAATCCAAAACAAAGAAAACTTTTAACAAAAAGACAACAATTTCTAAACCACATGAGTCTAAAAAAAATATTTTCACGAAACCCCAAAGAAATTTGACGAGTATTAAAAGTAGTTCCTCTTCAAATGACATTAAACCTTCAGATTTAACAAAAATTGAGGTCGGATCTGAAGTTATTCACGAAAGGTTTGGGAAAGGGAAAATCATTGAACTACAAGGTGTTTTTCCGAATACAAAAGCAACAGTGTTTTTCCCATCTTCTGGCCAAAAACAGCTGTTATTAAAATTTGCCAAACTTCAATTGATATAAAAAAATTGAAAGACCACTAATTATTACTACTTTTGGAATTCTAATTACATTCAAATTTAATATGACAACATCCTTAGAATTGGCCTACAACACAGCCCAATTGCCTTTAACAATTCCTGAATATGGAAGGAATGTATATCAAATGATAAAACATGCCATATCATTAGAAGACAAAAAAGAAAGAACTGAATGTGCCGAAGCAATTGTGAAAGTTATGGCGCTAATAAATCCTTCCCAAAAAGAAAAAGACGATTATAAGCAAAGACTTTGGGCACATCTTTACATAATTGCAGAATTTAAATTAGACATTGACTGTCCATACGATACTCCAAAAGAAGAAACTTACTCTTCCAAACCAGAAGAGGTTCCTTATCCAAAAAATGACATAAGATTTGGGCATTATGGGAAAATCATGGAGGATATGGTTAAAGCAGCAACAATCTACCCTGAGGGTGAAGACAAAAAGAAATTAATTAAGCACATAGCTAATCTACTTAAAACCTCTTACTTACAGTGGAATAGAGATTCAGTAAGCGATGATTTAATTGTTAAACAACTAGGTCAATTATCTGGTGGTAAATTAACCATAGAGACATCTGAACTAAGAGAAACAGCAGAAATCCTAAAACATTACAAGAAAAAGAGAACAATCTCTAAAAATTATAGCAAAAATAAAAACAGAAGAAAACACAATGGGAGCTTTTGAAATTATTGGTGGAAAAAAACTAAGTGGTGAAATAACACCTCAAGGAGCAAAAAACGAAGCTCTTCAAGTCATAAATGCAGTACTATTAACTAAGGAAGAAGTAATAATAAATAATATTCCCGACATAATTGACGTGAATAAACTTATTGACTTATTAAAAACACTTGGAGTAAAAATTAAAAAAATAGGACCAGGGTCTTTTAGTTTCAAAGCTGATGAAGTAGATGTTGACTTTATGACCTCTGATGAATTTAAAAGAAACGGGGCTAGCCTGAGAGGCTCAATAATGGTTGTTGGTCCATTATTATCAAGATTTGGAAAAGGTTATATTCCAAAACCTGGTGGAGATAAAATTGGAAGACGAAGACTTGACACCCATTTTATTGGCTTTCAAAAATTTAGGAATTTCG
>JBELEU010000100.1:0-7723 GCA_042093455.1 Crocinitomicaceae bacterium
TGCTCCCAGTTATGAGTGCTACTAATCCCCAAGTCAAAAATCAAACTAATTCATATTCGTTTGAAATGAATCAACCTATTCCACCTTATTTAATTGCATTAGCAGTTGGAAATTTAGAGTTTAGTAGCATTGATCATAGAACTGGAGTATATGCTGAACCTAGCATGCTTCCGAGTTGTGTTTCTGAGTTTGCTGATATGGGTAAAATGGTTGATGTTGCTGAAAAATTATATGGTGCTTACGACTGGGAAAGATTTGATGTTATTGTTTTGCCTCCAAGCTTTCCTTTTGGTGGAATGGAAAATCCAAAATTAACTTTTGCTACTCCTACTATTATTGCTGGTGACAGAAGTTTGGTTTCATTAATTGCTCACGAATTAGCACATTCTTGGAGTGGCAACCTAGTTACTAATGCAACGTGGAATGATTTCTGGTTAAATGAAGGGTTTACCGTTTATTTTGAAAGAAGAATTATGGAGGCTTTATACGGAAAAGATTATACAGAAATGTTGGCTTTATTAGGATATCAAGACCTGCAAGAAGAATTGATTTCTCTTGATCCTAAAATGCAAACATTAAAGTTGAAAATGAAGGGTATGCACCCTGATGATGCAATGTCAGATATTGCTTACGAAAAGGGTTATTTCTTTCTTCGAATGATAGAAAACAATGTTGGTAGGGAAGCAATGGATAATTTTCTTAAAAAATATTTTAGTGATCACAAGTTTCAGACAATAATTACGGAAGAATTTTTAACATACCTAGAAGCTAATCTTATTGAAGGCAATAGAGTTAATTTTAAAATTGATGAATGGGTATACCAACCTGGTTTACCAGAGAATTGTCCTGTAATTGATTGTAAAAGATTTGTTAATGTTGAATCATCAATTGATGAATTTATGAATTCTAATTCTATCCAGCATTTAAATACTTCTGAATGGTCAACACATGAATGGATTCATTTTGTAAAAAATCTTCCTGATTCAATTGAATCAGAGAATATGAAGGTCTTGGACAATTCTTTCAATCTTTCTTCAAGTGGAAACTCTGAAATATTAGCTGTATGGTTTGAGCGTAGTATTGTTGCAGATTATCAGCCGGCTTTCCCTTTCATGAAAAAATTCTTAATAAAGGTTGGAAGAAGGAAATTTTTGCAACCTATATACGAGTCTCTAGCTAAAACAAAAGATCATAAGCTATGGGCCAATGAAGTATATAAAGAAGCTCGATCTAATTACCACTATGTATCCTTCAATACTATAGATGATATACTTAAATAATTAGTTTTAATAATTTATATTAAAACATTGAATATAAGTTGATTAAAGATTTTTTAAGTTCCTATCTATTTCTCTTTTAGCATCTTTTGATTTTAAATCTTCTCGCTTGTCGTGGATCTTTTTACCCTTGGCTAATGCAATATCAATTTTAGCTAATCCTTTGTTATTTATAAAAAGTTTTATTGGAACAATAGTTAATCCTTTAGCTTTTAATTTTTTATTGATTTTATTTAATTCAATTCGGTTCAATAAGAGTTTTCTATCTCTTTTGCTTTCGTGATTGTAGTGACTCCCATTTTCATATTCTGCTATATACATGTTTCGGATGAAAAGTTCATCTTTAATCATTATGCCATATGACTCCATTATACTCGCTTTGGTATTTCGGATAGATTTTATTTCTGTACCAGACAATTGAATTCCTGCAGTATATGTCTCAACAAACTCATATTCAAAGCTTGCTTTTTTGTTTTTTATGGCAATTTTTAACGACATGTTTACAAAACTAATAATCTTTGATAGCTATTCCTTTTTTATATTAGTAATATTGATTTTCAATATTTCATTTTTTTAAACTAATTGAATGACTGCTTTAAAATATATATTTTGTTCTCTATTTGTTTTTTGGACTTTCTTTTTTAAATGTCAATCAAGCAATCCAGAATTGTCTCTAAAAACCATTATGAAAGGAAAGGATTTTATAGGTCATTGGCCGACAAATCATAAATGGCTTCCTAATGGTGAACTAATATTTAAATGGAAAGAAAATGAAAGTAATCTTTCAGAGTATTATGTTGTTGTTGATAAGCAACCTGTAAAGCTTTCTGATGTTAAGGTTCAATATGTTCCTAATGGTGAAATGATCATTCACGAAAATAAAAAGTTTTATGTATATGCTAAGGATGGAAGAATATTCAAGTGGAAAATAGGTGAGGAGTCACCAGAAGTTTTATTTGAATCTAATGATTACATTCATTCACTTCATTTAGTAAAAGACACCAATAAAGTTTTTTTCACAAGAAACAACTCGCTGTGCTATGTTTCAACAAAATCACCTTATTTTAAAGAGTTTATCAGTTTTACCCATAAAGAAAAGGATGCGTCTAAAAGTAAGCAGAAATTTTTTTTAGAGAAACAGCAACTTCAACTTTTTGAATATCATAGGTCTAAAGAAGAATTAAAAAAATCAAATAAGCTTCAGAGAGAAAAGAATACTAAATGGAAGAAAAAACCTATTGCTCTTGTAAATAGAGATGTTGAATCTATATTTATTTCTCCTAATGAAAACTCCTTAGTTTATTTGGTTTCTGATGATCAAAAGCAAAAGTACACTCAAGTTGAAAATTATGTTTCTAAAAGTGGTTGGTCTTCGTCTGTAAAAGCACGCGCTAAAGTTGGTAGGCCTGACAATAAATATCAGCTTTTTATAAGAGATTTATCTTTAGATAGTTCATTTGTTATAAATATTGAAAATCTTTCAGGAATTTACGACAAACCTGACTTTTTAAAAGATTATGCTAATGAAAACTTTTCATCTAAATACGATGCTCCAAAAAACATCATTTATCATACCCCTATTTTCAATAAAAAGGGAGATAAAGCTATTGTTGAAATCAGATCTACCGATAACAAAGACAGGTGGATTACATTACTAGATTTAACTAATCGAAAGCTTAAAGAAATTGATCATCAGCATGATGATGCTTGGATTGGAGGTCCTGGTATTTATGGATGGAATGGTGTAATGGGTAATTTAGGATGGATGAATAATGACAACTCAATTTGGTTTCAATCTGAAGATACTGGATATTCTCACTTGTATATGTATTCGCTGAAGAATCATAAAAAGAAGGCTTTAACAAAAGGTTCTTACGAAGTCAGAAAAGCAAAGCTATCTTCAAATGGTGATTTATTTTACCTCACTTTAAATAAAACACATCCAGGCAATAGAAATTTTTATCATTTGAATTGGAAAACAAATGAATTGGTTCCTATTTTAGAAAATATTGGTAATTATGATGTTGAGATTTCTATTGATGAGAAAAACATTGCATACCTTTTCTCAACTAGCAACCAACCATGGGAACTTTATTCCTCAACAAACAATCTAACCAAAGATTTTATCAAGCTAACCAATTCTCAAACCAAAGAGTTCAGTACACACAATTGGAGAAAGCCTGAAATTTTAAAAATTAAGGGGCAAGATAATGTAGACTTATTTGCAAGACTTTATGAGCCAAAAGATGAAGTCTCTAATGGCGCAGGTGTTATTTTTGTTCACGGAGCAGGTTATTTGCAAAATGCTCATAACTTTTGGAGTGGATATTATAGAGAATATATGTTTCATAATCTGTTAACCGAATTGGGCTACACCGTACTAGATATTGATTATAGGGCATCAGATGGATACGGTAGAGATTTTAGAACAGCTATTTATAGACATATGGGTGGCTGGGATTTAAATGATCAACTTTCAGGGCGTGATTATTTGATTGATGAACTAGGTCTTGATTCTTCAAGAATTGGAATTTATGGTGGAAGTTATGGAGGATTTATAACTCTTATGGCTTTGTTGAATAATCCTGGGAAATTTAAATGTGGAGCAGCTTTAAGGTCTGTAACAGATTGGGCTCATTACAACCATGGTTATACATCAAATATCTTAAATACACCATCTGAGGATAGCATAGCTTATCATAGGAGCTCTCCAATTAACTTTGCAAGCGGTTTAAGTGATCCTTTACTTATGCTACATGGTGTTGTTGATGATAATGTACAATTTCAAGATGTAGTGAGGTTGTCTCAGCGATTTATAGAACTTGAAAAAGACAATTGGGAAGTTGCTATTTTTCCTGTTGAAGCCCATGGCTTTACGGAACCTTCTAGCTGGTTTGATGAATACAAAAGAATCTTAAAGTTATTTAATGAAAACTTAAAGTAGGAGTTTTGCCTCCTACTTTAAGTTTTGTTGTAATTTACATTACATGAATCATGATTGCTTCAGAAGTTACTTTGTCTGCAGCATCAGTCACGTTAAAATGTATGTAATATTCCATAGAATTTAGACTATCAGGAATCATAGTATGTTCGTGAAATTCATGTGATTTTCCAGAAATAGTACTGTCAGTCATGAAGTGAAAATCATGTGTATGATTTCCATCAACATCACCTATAAAGATTGAGTAGGACTTTAAGTCTACATCATCTTCAAAAGTTGCTTCAATATGTAACATTTCATTCAACGTATGATGAGAATGATTTGTGGGTTGAGCAACTGTTATAGTTGGACTGTTTTTATCTTTATTACAAGAGAACAGTGAAATTGATACGAATAGAATAGATAATAATTTAAAGGGTTAAAAAAATTCTAAACCCTATGATTTTTTAATTGAATCGGTACTAATTATGAAAATTTGGGCGGGGGTAAATCTATTTTTTAGCCAACTTTTTATCGTTTTGAAAATGCATAAACCTTGAAACAGTATATTTTGAAGTTAATTCTAATGTTTTCTCTAAACCAACAATTTTGTTGCAATAGGGATTAAAGTTTTCAAACGATTTGGTGGGTTGATTAAATGGATTGTTGGTAGAAGATTTTTCTTCTTCTTTTATTTTTTTGACAACTTGTATTCTTAAATGACATTTACCATCGCATTTAAGTTTTGGTTTTTCTTTGTTTTCACAGTATTTCTCAATGATTTATTTTTTGTTAATTACATAATTAATATATGGAGAAATATGATTTATTCCTGAAATCAGGAAGGAGAAAAGAAGTATAAAAATTAAGAAGTTTTTCAACTTGAGTGAGAATTGATGTTTTTTTAACTAACGTTTAATTATGATTTGTATTACTTTTTTTGTGGAGAATATTTGTCTTTTTTTCTTCCAATTTTTAAAGTTATAAAATCGGGTTTTTCTTTGCTGCCTCTAGCAGGTGAATACTCTCTTCCATAAAATATAATTTGCAAGTGAAGCTTATTCCATATTTCTTTTGGAAATAATCTTTTAGCATCTTTTTCTGTTTCTACAACATTTTTTCCAGTTGAAAGCCCCCACCTGTACATCAATCTTTGTATGTGGGTGTCTACTGGAAACGCTGGATGACCAAATCCTTGACTCATTACAACTGATGCTGTTTTGTGACCCACACCAGGGAGCTCTTCAAGTAACTCAAAGCTTTCAGGTACGTTGCCATTGTGTTTACTAATTAAAATTTTAGAAAGTTCGTGAATAGCTTTTGACTTTTTTGGTGATAAACCACAAGGCTTAATTATTTCTTTTATTTCATCAACAGATAACAAAATCATTTTTTCAGGACTATCTGCTTTTGAGAATAGTTCAGGAGTGGTTTTATTTACTCTTAAGTCAGTACATTGTGCAGAAAGTAGAACAGCAATCAGAAGGGTGTAATTATCTGAATGATCGAGTGGGATAGGTGTTTCAGGATACAATCTTTCTAATTCAGAAATAACATATGCTGCTTTTTCCTTTTTTGTCATCTGCTATATTTTTTTTAGATGATATTTTTTTATCCAACCTACCTTTTTATCAAAAGAGATTTCATACCATTGGCTATTTTCAGCTATAATTTTGACTTTACTGCCCTCATGGAGAAGATATGCAGCTGAGGCGTTTTCGGAGGGTTCAACCATGATTTTTGTTGAGGTTGAAAACATTACTCCATAATTGGTATCTTCAATTCTACTTTTGCTTAACCAAGCCAGTCCAATTGTGAAAATAAAGAGAAGTATAACCACTATTGATGAATAGAAATTAATTTTTTTCCACTTTAGTTCAGGTGATATTTTATAGAACAATATTAAAATGCACAAAATCCCCATTAGTAACAAAGAAGAATAAGCCCAATAATTGGGGGATTTTCCAAGAAAACTATAAATTAATTCACTTATTAAAATTGATTTTTTTATAGGATTTTTATCCTTAATTAAAAGATTACATTGTTTTAAATTGTGAGTTAGGTCATTATCAGCTGGTGCAATTTTAAGTCCTTTTTCATAGTATAAAATTGCCTGAGGAATACTGTCAAGTTTAAAGTAGCTATTTCCTAAGTTTAAGTACAATTCGCTGCTGAAATAGCCTTCGTCAATAATTGATTTATAAATAAAATTGGACTGTTCATAATTGTTTTCTTGATAGAGTCTGTTAGCTTCAGCAAAAGAGGAATCAGCATCAAGTGACCAGGCATTCATTGAAAAAACAAATAGAAATAATATGCAAAATAACCTTCTAATCATTTTGTTCAAATTTTGTCATTAAACTTCTACTATTGTCAAGTGTTTTTTTAGCATCTTTTAAATCAGTGGGGCTATATTGAGCCATTTCACATTCTTTAAAAATAGTATCTATAACTTGAATGTCATCTTCATCGTAATTAAGCTTTTTAAGCGCATTTAAAATATTTTCGTTGTTTAGATTTGCTCTTTTTATTTTGAATTTATTTGAAATATATAATGTCCAACCATCATATATTTCTTTATAAAACTCAGATGTATTCTGATTGTTTATGTTGTTTTCAGCATTGTTAAATTTTGTAAGTACTTCCTTTTTTACTTTTTTAAACGCTAATTTTTCATTGTCAGTAAAGCGGTCTTTATTGTTTAAGAATATGAAAACCAGAAATAAAAGCAATGGAATAGCCGCTAGGCTAGACCAATATTTTAATGTTCCAAATAGAGGCGCTCTGTTTTCAAATAAATTTGTTTCTTCTTTAATGTATCTAATGTTCTCGTTAATTAATTCAACTTCTTGTTGATCAGGTATGGAATATGTTGAAGAGTTTTCGTTTGTTCGATTGCTGTTCCCATTCTTTTTTACATTAATAACCCTTGAAGGTTCATTGAGAGTAATGTATTTCTTTTTATTTATATCAAAGTATGTGAAATTTACTTCAGGTATAGTATACTCTCCATGAAATCTTGGTATTAATAAATGATGAAGAGACTTTGTTCCAGAAATCCCATTTGAAGTTATTTTAAGTTTATTTTTTGATTCAGCAGGATATTTTTCCATATCAGCAGGGAAGTCTACAGTTGGTAATTTCATTTGTTTTAAATTCCCATTACCTTCAATTGAAATGTCAAAATCCAAAGCTTCATCAACTAACAACTCATCTTTTGAGAAATTTACTTTCAGTTTATAGTTTTTCCCAACTTGACCATTGAAGTTTTCAGGAGCATTTCTTGGTAGTGGCTGTACTTCAACCGTTATGCTGTTACTTTTAATAGATTTTTTTTGCCCTCTATTGAACCAATCTCTGTTAAGTAGTGCTGTAACTTCAAATGAAGGAATTTTTATTTTCCCAGTTTTCTGGGGAGAAACAATCTCTTTCTTTAATGTAAAAACCCTGTAACGAATTCCATTTATTTGTTCTTGTTGTTGAGGCCATTGTTTTCCCTTTGGATCAATGTTTTCTGTCCAAAAAT
>JBELEU010000101.1:0-7073 GCA_042093455.1 Crocinitomicaceae bacterium
TGAGTTCAATAATAATGCTTATTGTAAAAGTAAATCAGGACAAATATACTTCGGAGGAATAAATGGATTTAATGTATTTAACCCTGATTATATTGAAATAAATAAAACCCCACCAAGAATTGTTTTGACGGAGTTTAAGGTTTTAAAATCAAATGAATTTCAAAATCTAATTAAGCAGGATAATCCTTATTTAATTGACTCCGTTTCCTTAAAAAGTTCTCAAAATAACGTATCTATTAATTTTATAGGTATTCATTTTACTGACCCTGCAAGCAATAAGTATAAAGTTCATTTAGAGGGTTTGTACAATGAGCCTTTCATTATTAAGAAACTTCAGCCTTTGAATTATTCTAATATCCCCTCAGGAGACTATAAGTTTAAAATATGGGCTTCAAATAATGACGGAGTTTGGTCAGAGCCAAAAGAAGTGAAAATTTATATTTCCTCTCCATATTGGAAAACATGGGAATTTATTGTTTCAAGTTCTTTAGGTGTATTTTTAATTGTATGGGGAATTTATATTCTTAGAGTTAGAAGCATTAAAAGACAGCAAAGAAGATTAGCATTTCTTGTAGAAAGGAGAACAAAGACGATTACAAAACAAAAAGATCAAATAGAATTACAGAACAAAAACATTGAAAGAGAGAAGGAAAAAGCAGATAAGCTATTGCTAAATATATTGCCTTCTGAAACAGCTGATGAATTAAAAAACAAAGGGGTTGCTACCACAAGACAATACAGAAAGGCAACTGTAATGTTTACTGATATTAAAGATTTTAGTAAAGTTGCTGAAACCATGGACCCCTCTTTATTGGTTAAAAGTTTGGATTCTTTATTTCGTGAGTTTGATAAGATTATTGAAAAACACCAGATAGAAAAAATTAAAACAATGGGTGATGCCTACATGGCAGTTGGTGGTCTCCCACTTAGAGATAAAGAAAATCCAATTAATTGTGTTTTAGCAGCATTGGAAATTCAGCGTTACATGGACACTTTAAAAGAGGAGTCTATCAAAAGAGGAGAGGGTTTCTGGGAGCTAAGAATTGGTATTCATACTGGAGATGTAATTGCTGGTGTAATTGGGTCCAAGAGAATTGCTTATGATATTTGGGGAAGCACTGTAAATATTGCTCAAAGAATGGAAACTAGTGGAGAAACATGGAAAGTAAATGTTTCAGAATCTACTTACGAACACATTGCTCCATTTTTTAAATGCTCTCCAAGAGGCAAAATTCCTACGAAAAATACGGGTGAAATATCTATGTTTTTTATTGAAGGAATTAAACCTCATCTTTCTGAAAGAGGAAACGGGATAATTCCGAATAAAAAATTTAGAGAATACATTGATCTTCACCTTTATAGTAGTATCAATTATAAAAAGGCAGAGAGACACATAATGAAAATTCTAAAAGAAAAATTGCCTCCTACATTGCATTATCACTCAATTAAACATACTTATGATGTTGTACAAGCAGTTGAACGTATTGCAATTATGGAAGGTGTTCTTGATGAAGATATCTTTGTTCTTAAATCTGCTGCAACCTATCATGATGCTGGATTCGTTGAAGAATACGACAAAAATGAACCTATTGGGGCGAAAATGGCAGAAGATATTTTGCCTAAATATGGCTACACGCCAGAGCAAATAGAGCAGGTAAAAGAGTTGATTTATGCTACCATTATACCTCATCAACCCAAAAATAAATTAGAGAAAATCATATGTGATGCAGATTTAGATTATTTGGGGAGAGATGATTTTTATGAAATTTCAGATTCTCTAAGACGAGAACTGCGGGATCATGGTAAAATCAATAGCGATAGGCTTTGGGATGAAATTCAAGTTAAGTTCTTGACACAGCATAAGTATTTTACAAAGTCGGCAATTAAAATGAGGGCCGCTAAGAAAGAAGAACACCTTCAGGTAATAAAAGCGAGATTAAAGAACGATCAATACAAAGATTGATTTGTACCCTTTTTCAATGATTTAGTTATATAGATATAACAAATTAAAATCTCGATCATGAAAACAAAAATTTTATTAGTACAATTATTTTTTTTCGGTTTATTTTTCAATTCTTATTCAGAAGTAACCCGTAATCAAAGTGATGCAAAAAAAGTTAATGTTAAAGAATTAGAATATAAAGATGGATTATACTACCTACAAGATCAGTTGTATTCTGGATTGCTTTATAATATTTTTAGTTCAAAGGGACCCAATAATGAATTGAACGATAGTTATTTTGAAGGTGAACTTGTCAATGGAGCAAGACAGGGGAATTGGGTGTGGTACAGAAACAATGAAATGAGGCATAAACAAATCTATGAAAATGGCATTTTAATTTCAGATGAGATAGTCATAAATGATAAAGCAGTTGTTCTTAAAAACTAAGCATTATATCATCATGAGTTTAAAGTAAATAAACCATCATTAGCTTAATTAATATCCTCTGAATTATTATATTAAAGCTTTGAAGGTATAAATGAAAAGAATTTTAATTCCTTTTTTATTGATTTTTATTTTATGTGAATCTTTCTATGCTCATAAAGGGGGTGTAGCTATTGTTCACAACATAAAAATATCCCAAACAGAAAACCATTGGTTCTATCATTATGAGCTCATTAATATCCACAATATTAGCTTAAAAGAACTTAAGGTTGAGTTTATCATTAATGGAAAGAAAATAATTCACAATAACTATTGTGATATAAAATCTGATGAAAGGCTAACATCAGGATATTTTAGGATACCTAAGACTATTTTAAATTTAGAGAAAGATCATGTTCAAATTGAAATATCAGAAATTTTTGGTAAAAAAGGGGCTTGGTCTAAGTGGGATTCTAAAACGAATCCAAAACAAGTTAATACCTTATTTTCTGAGTTTTTTGTTGATGCTCCATGGAGAATGAAAAAGAACGATATCAATGGAAATATTCATTCGATTCCTGTAAGTTTTTTCATGCATGACGCTGATCTTGTAGTTGGTTCATTGATTGAGCTTGATCATATTGATATCCAACTTAAAAATGCTTCATCATCTAGCTGGAGTGATGTTTTGGTGTTTGACACTATTTCAGACACTGAATATCAATCCATGTTTAGTTGTTTTTCATTTGATGATACAGAGTTAAATGTTCAAGGATTTGACTTGTTAAGCTTTACCCCTAGTTCTACACATTCTATAGATTTTGATGCCGAGTCAGGGTTTTTGGGAGGTGATTATGTTACGATTGATGCATCTTATTATTACTTCACCTTAAATATCCCTGAGTCCTCATTACAGGGTTATGAAAATGTAATAGACATCAAAGTTTCGTTAGAATACAACAATATAATATTTACAGATGAAGAGTTTGGTCTTCGTGTTTTTAGGTCTGATGAAGACATTCCAAATCAGCAGAATTGGTACAGAGGAGATACTCATCTTCATACTATGTATACAGAAAATAGTGCAGAATTTGGACTTCCTTTATGTTCTACAAAGGAGTCTGCTCAGTTAATTGGATTGGATTGGATTACATGCACTGACCATACTTCAGATTATGATAATTATGGAGATGGTGATATTCAAACAAACTGGAATAAAATTCAAAATGAAGCGCAGTTGTGGAATACGTTAGATTCTTCTTTGATTTATATTCCTGGCCAAGAAATAGCTGTAAATAATGAAAACGATAAGCTAGTTCATTTATTGGCTTACCCCGATTTTAATGCTCCAATGAGTTTGCCTTTTTTGGGGGATGGAGATGGAGACGTTTCAAGTACAAGTATTTCGATTGATATTGCTTTAGAAAACTTATCCAATGCGAATGGATTTGCGTATGCTGCTCATCCATTCGCCACTGCTGATAAACTACCGTCTATCCCAGTTAATGGTGGCATTTGGAATCTTGGAGATCTTGGATTTCCTTCTAATGGTGATAACTTCCCATTAACAGGGGGCAATATTATTGCTAATGACATTACTCTTTCATCGGATATATTAAGTAATCAAGAAGGTTTACTGTTAAAAGAAGCTTTAGTTGGTGGTCAGATATGGAATGGAAGATCCAATCTAAATGTTTCAGGTATTAATGGCGATGAATCAGACGGGTGGGGAGTTTTAGACAATTCAAGTCCTTTTAGTCAGGTTGATACAGCAGGATTTGGGTATCACATCAAGAAGTTTAGGCAAGGGCAAGAAATAGTTAACCATGTAAATCAATTGGGATTAATTGAAAAAAATAAAGACAGTTCTTTCTTAAATTGGAAAATGTACTATTCAGGTGGCTCTGATGCTCATGGATCTTTTAATTTTTCAAATACAGGTAATTTTGCTGGATTTGGAGGTGTTGATGACAATGCGGTTGGTAAGATAAGCACCTTGGTTTATTCCCCCAAAGGAAAAGGCATCAATGGAACCCATTTATTAAAAGCTTTGCAAAATGGTAATAGCACCATTTCAGATGGCCCAATACTTACCATGGGTCTTAGTATTGATGGAAACAATGGCACAAACGAAATAATTCTTGGAGACGAAATAGTTTTAAATTCATTAAATAACAAAAGTTATTTTCTTAATTTAAATTACACAACTAGCAACGAGTTTGGTGAAGTAGTCTATTTAAAGCTTTTAGTTGGTACTGAGTTAGGAGAATCAGCTTTTAATTTATTTCTTGATTCACTCAATGGTAATCAGAATTTATCTTACAACCTCAATGATGTACTTGAAGAAATAATTGGTGAGGGGAATATAGTGTACGATCAATACTTTTACTTAAGAGCGGAATTACAAACGCAAAAAGATTACTCTAATTTTCCTGAAATTTATAGAGCTAATTATGGAATATTTCATTCATTTACAAATCCAATTTGGATTAAGATCAATGAAATTGAGCCCAGTACTAGTTTTGAACTTATTCTTTCACCAAATCCATGGAGTGTAAATACTGAAGACATTAATTTAACCATCAAGTGTCCGGGGGAGAATAACATTACTATTGATTTTTATAATTCCATTGGTCAAATCGTAAAGTCTGAGGTTTATTTTGTTAATGAACAAAGAGCAATAACCTATTCGTTAAATGACTTGAAAAGTTTTTCTGAAGGGATTTATTTCATTAAAGCCTCAACTGTTTCCGAAACAGTATCTACCAAGTTAATTAAGCTTTAAATCATTACAGTTATCTTTAATCCAAAGCAAAAAATATATTGTTTGAAATAAAATAGCTTTAATTACCTATATTAGTACTTATACAACACATAAGTAATTGGAAATGAAATTCATGAAACAATCTTTTACATTTATAGCAGTATTTATCTTTGGTATTACGTATGGTCAGTTTTGGATTCCTGAGGGTTTAGACATTGATGGGGCAGGTACTTCTAATTATTCAGGACGTTCTGTTGATATAAATACAGCTGGTGATCGTGTAGTTATTGGGTCCCCAAATTTTGAACTAGGAGGTATGTCTAACCTCCCAAGTGTCGGACAAGCTAGGGTTTTTCAATGGGACGGTACGACTTGGTTTCAATTAGGTGCTGCAATTGTTGGGGGGGGGTGGAACCATCAATCAGGTCACTCAGTATCTATGAATAGTGCTGGAAATAAAATTGCAATTGGATCACCTAATTCCCCAGCTGATGTAATGGAATGGAATGGAACTTCTTGGAATCAAGTTGGTTCAGGTTTTAGTGGGCATAGTTATAATATTTCAATAGATGGTATTGGAAATAGAGTTGTAACCAATGATCCAAATTACCAAGCTTGTTCTTGGTGTGATACTGTAAATCTAGTTAAAATATATGATTTTGATGGTACTGATTGGGTTAACAGTGCTGAAATTTATGGAGAATATGACAATGGTGATTTTGATGAGACTTCAATCTCATTGAATGAAAATGGAAACCGTATTGCTATAGGGAATCCAGGAAGTGATACAAGTTGGGGTCATAATACTGATTATGGTCTTGTAAGAGTATATGAATATAGATATATACCTTATAGTGAATACCTTACATTGAACTCAAATAATTTTTATCAAAATGTTGGTGATCCACCTATTATTGTTGGTACTCAAAATGGTTGGAATACTAATCCAAATAACATGTATTGGATTCAAATGGGCTCAGATATTCATGGAGATACACTTGGAAACTGGTTAGGCAGATCAGTATCATTAAATTCAACTGGGGACAGACTTGCAGTTGGTATCCCCTATGATCCATGGAATGTAGCAGATTATTATCCGGGAAAAGTAAAAGTTTATGAATGGAATGGAACCAATTGGTCTCAATTAGGTTTGACGATTGATGGAGAATCTATTGGAGATCGGTTTGGAACTTCAGTTTCTATGAATGCTACAGGTGATCGAGTAGCTGTTGGTGCACCAGATAATGATGGAGTAAATGGTAATTATTCTGGCCATGTAAGGATATACGATTGGGATGGAAATAGCTGGACACAACAAGGTCAAGATATTGATGGAGAAGATTCGGGGGATTGGTCAGGAGAGTCACTTTCAATGAATGCTACAGGTGATCGTGTAGCTATTGGTGCAGCACATAATGATGGAGTAAGTGGTAATAATTCTGGCCATGTTAGAATATATTCTTATAGTCAGAACAATGGATGTGCAATAAACTCATATATAACTAATAATTCACCATTGCTTACTGCAATAAATTTAAATAATGCGACTTATCAATGGTTAGATTGTGAAAACAACTATTCTACTTTGTTAGGTGAAGTTAATTATGAATATAATGCAACTCAAAATGGACATTATGCTGTAGAAATAACATATGGTAATGGATGTGTAGATACCTCCTTATGTGTTCAGGTTTTTAACATGGGGGATACTTGTTCAATTTTGGATACTCTTATAACCCAAGTCTATGATACTTTAATTACCTATGACACACTTATAACCCAAGTCTATGATACTCTAACTACTTATGATACACTTATAACCCAAGTCTATGATACTTTAATTACCCATGACACACTTATAACCCAAGTTTATGATACTTTAATTATCAATGACACACTTATAACCCAAGTCTATGATACTCTAACTACTTATGATACACTTAT
>JBELEU010000101.1:7173-7729 GCA_042093455.1 Crocinitomicaceae bacterium
AACCCAAGTTTATGATACTTTAATTACCTATGACACTATTTATTTAGGTGTTACCGATACATTATATATAGATGTAAATATTTCTGGCACACCACCCATTACTAATACACTAAAAGTATATCCCAACCCTACAGCAGATCAAGTTATAATTGACAATGGAAATTACAGCATCATGGGTGGATATTACCTAAATATTTTAAATAGTACTGGTCAACTAGTTTTTAATTCTCCTATTAATCAAGTTGTGTTTACAATAGACATTAGTCAGTTTGGGGCCAATGGATTGTATTTCTTACAAATACTTAACGCTAATTTTAATGTGGTTGAAGTAAAACATATTGTGCTACATTAATTTTTCTAATGAGATATTGCTTGCGTTTGTAAATACTTTAAATTAAAGTAATCTACTGCCTCAAAACTGCCAGTAAATAGTGCTTTTCATATATTTATTTGGTCTAATTATCAGAAATAAAAAAAGCCCCCACTATTGTGGAGGCTTTAGCGCTTCTTCTTGGGCTCGAACCAAGGACCCTCTGATTAACAGTCAGATGCTCTA
>JBELEU010000102.1:0-7630 GCA_042093455.1 Crocinitomicaceae bacterium
GGAGGAATAATAGCTAACTGGGTATATGAACCCCCAACAGAGATACCAACTTCAGCAGTTTCTCCATAGTATGCACCCAATACATATTCAAAACTCAAAATGAAACTACCAGAAGATAGTGTTATTGGATCTGAAATTAGTTCTTCGTTTGCTTTATCACAGTTGCAATCATCGTCATTTGTTCCCACATATTGTGTGTGAGCCGGAAAGTCAAAATAAGCACTTGTCATGTCTGTAGATGTTTTGTACCCACCATCTGTAGCAACAGTAACTTGAGTCCATCCTGAAGGAAGTGCAGGGACAGTTACTCCTTCAAAGTCTTCTGAATAAAATTGAGCACTAAGTCCAAAAGAAAAACTTACCGCAGCAATTGAAAGTAATATTTTTTTCATAATTATTTTTATTGATTTGTTTGTTTCCCAAAGTTAATCGATAAATTAATTAATAAAAATTTTTCATTTAAATCTTATTGTCATTCCTGTCTTCATTTTGTTTTTTGCATGTTAAAACATCACAATAATTCATTATATTTGCCATTGAATTAACAAACTTTTGAAATGAAAAACTTACTTTTTATTACTGCAATAATTCTTTCTCAATTCAATTGGGCTCAAGTTGACATACACTTAGATGATAACCCTGGTATGAATTACAACGGCCAAACATTGAGCATAGATAACGATATGAATTCAATGTATGTGCCCATGCACTGTGTTAACAATTCAAATGCAACATTAGATATTCTTTTCAGAAGAGTTATTTTAAGTTCTACAGCAACATTTTCAGATCAGTTTTGTGACAATAGTTTTTGTTTTCCATGTAGTGGAAATGATTGGACTGCTCCTCAGTCAATTGTAGTAAATCCAGGTGACTCAACAATAATGAAACCGCAATTTTATTTTTCTACTAGTGGAACAGCATCTCTCAGATATTACCTTTTGGATAATTCAAATTCTACATTAATGGACTCAGTTGATATACTAATAAACTGTACGGTTGGTGTTGAAGATCAACTTGCAAATAATATTTCTGAATACCCTAACCCAGTGAATAGTCTTTTAAACATAAATGTTCCATCAAGCTCATCCAATTCAATGGATTTTGTCTTGTACAGAATCACAGGTCAAGAGGTTTTTAAATCTAGTCTTGTTCAAGGGTTAAATAAACTCAGTCTAGAAAGTGTTTCTGCTGGAGTTTATTTTTATACAATATCCTCTTTTGATAATGTGATTAAAACAAAAAAATTAATAGTCAACTAATTATTTGATCAGTTGTATTAATTTATCAATTCCTACAGAACCTTTTTCATTAATGTGTATTACATCATTTGGAACGTCAATTTCATTTGGATCAATTATGTATTTCATGCATTCGGAATTAGTCTCATGTATTAAATTTGCAGCTGGATAAACCCTCAGTGATGTTCCAATTATGACAAGGATGTCAGCTTCATAAACTAATTTACTTGCCAATGTTAAATTTGGAACATCCTCACCAAACCAAACAACATGGGGTCTTAGAAGGAACCCCTTAGGACATAATTCATTTTCTTTAATTTTAGATCCTTTAATATGAAATGTTTCGTTTGTTACTGAACTTCTTGATTTTATTATTTCACCGTGTAAATGAATAATATTTTTAGATCCAGCTCTTTCATGTAAATCGTCTATATTTTGAGTAACAATTGAAATGTCAAATCTATCTTCTAGAGAAGCTATCTTGAGATGAGCATTATTGGGTTTAGCATTAAGACAGTTTTCTCTTCTTAAATTATAAAATTCATTTACTTTTTTTGGATTTTTCAACCATGCTTCTGGAGTTGCAACTTCCTCAATTGGGTATTGGTCCCAAATGCCGCCATTGTCTCTAAAAGTGGAAAGGCCACTTTCAGCACTTATTCCTGCACCAGAAAATATTACAAGTTTTTTCATATACTAATTGACTAAACAATGTGGAATAAAAATAATTATTAACCCTTAATTTGTTTCCATATCATTAATTTAGCCAATCATATTTTAATTATGGCAAAAAAATCATTTAAAAAAGAGTCCTTAGAATATCATAGTTCTGGCAGAAAAGGAAAAATCGAAGTCATTCCAACTAAACCATACAGTTCCCAACGAGATTTGTCACTGGCTTACTCACCTGGTGTTGCTGACCCATGTTTAGAAATTAGCGAAACTAAAGATGATGTCTATAAATATACTGCCAAAGGTAATTTAGTAGCTGTGATATCAAATGGTACTGCTGTTTTAGGACTTGGTGACATTGGACCTGAAGCTTCAAAGCCTGTGATGGAAGGGAAAGGGTTGTTGTTTAAAATTTTCTCTGATATTGATGTTTTTGATATTGAAATTAATGAAACAGATATTGATAAATTTGTAGATACTGTCAAAGCAATTTCACCAACTTTTGGAGGGATTAATTTAGAAGACATTAAAGCTCCAGAAGCCTTTGAAATTGAAGAAAGACTAAAAAAAGAATTAGATATTCCAGTAATGCATGATGACCAGCATGGAACAGCAATAATTTCATCGGCAGCGTTACTAAATGCTTTAGAATTAGCTAAAAAAGACATACGTAAAGTTAAAGTTGTTGTTAGTGGTGCTGGTGCTTCTGCTCAATCTTGTCTTAAACTATATCTATCGCTAGGTGTAAATAAAAAGAATATTTTCATGTTTGACTCTAAAGGCCTAATTCACGATAGTAGATTAGATTTAGATTCAACAAAAAAGTTTTTCCAGCAGACAGGTCAAAACCTTTCATTAAAACAGGCAATGGATGGAGCTGATGTATTTCTTGGTCTTTCTAAAGGCGATATTCTTGATAAGTCAATGATTAAAAACATGGCTACAAACCCAATAGTATTTGCTCTTGCAAATCCAAACCCTGAAATAGATTATAATTTGGCCATAAGTGTCAGAGAAGATTTGATAATGGCAACAGGAAGGTCAGATCATCCTAATCAAGTTAATAATGTACTTGGATTTCCATATATATTTAGAGGCGCATTAGATGTTAGAGCAACTGCGATAAATGAAGAGATGAAATTAGCAGCTGTTAGAGCTATTGCTGAGTTAGCTAAAGAACCAGTTCCTGATGTTGTCAATGAAGCATATGATGCTAAGAGTATTTCTTTTGGGCCAACTCAAATTATTCCTAAGCCTTTAGATCCAAGGTTGATACACTGGGTAGCACCAGCAGTTGCTAAAGCAGCAATTGATTCGGGTGTTGCAAAAGAGCCAATTACTAACTGGGGAGCCTATGAGCTGGAATTAAAAAAGAGATTAGGACTTGACAATAAATTAATAAGACACTTAACATCTAAAGCAAAAAGAAACCCTAAAAAAGTAGTTTTCGCTGAAGCAGATCATTATAAAATTTTAAAAGCTGCATTAATGGCTAAAGATGAAGGTATTGCAATGCCAATTCTGTTGGGGAAAAAAGAAAGAATCCAAGAAATTATTGAGGAATATAACCTTGATTTAGCTGATTGCCCAATAATTGACCCAAGAACAGATGACCAAGCAAAAAAAAGAGACGAATTTGCAGAAATTCTGTATTCAAAAAGAAAGAGAAGAGGATTAACTCTTTACGAATGTAAAAAGATGATGAGGGAACGAAATTATTTTGCTTCTGCTATGGTAGAAACAGGACTAGCAGATGTAATGATTTCAGGAATTTCTAGAAACTACAGGGATTCAATTCGACCTGCTTTACAAGTAATAGGCGTTGAGGAAGGGATAAATAAAATTGCAGGAATGTATATTTTAATCACAAAAGAAGGTCCTGTGTTTTTTGCAGATACAACTGTAAATATTAATCCAACTGTTGAGGAATTAGTTGATATTACATTGCTTGTTGCAAAAACAGTCAAACAGTATAAAATTGATCCTAAAATAGCTCTATTGAGTTATTCTAACTTTGGATCAAATGAAGGTGAGGATGCTCTAAAAATGAGAGAAGCAGCCAGAATTATGCACGAAAAACATCCTAACATTACTGTAGATGGAGAGATTCAAGCAAATTTCGCTGTTAATAAAGATTTAGTTTCAGATTTTTTTCCATTTTCTCCACTTTCTAATAAAGGAGCAAATACTCTTATTTTCCCAAATTTAAGTGCGGGAAATATTGCATATAAGTTAGTGAAAGAGATGAGTCAATCTGAAGCAATTGGCCCCATACTTTTAGGTATGAAAAAACCAGTTCACGTTTTGCAAATAGGATCATCAGTTAGAGAAATTTTAAACATGATCACCATAGGAGTTGTGGATGTTCAAAACAGAAAATAAAAAACCATGATAGCACATATTGATGGAATATTAGAGACAAAAATGCCAACTTATGTTGTCCTTGATGTAAATGGAATAGGATACCAATTGTATATTTCTTTAAATACTTTTGAAAATATTCCTTCAAAGGGAAGAATGCGATTGTTCACCCAGTTGATAGTTAGAGAAGACGCTCACATCCTTTACGGTTTTTCAAATGAAGAAGAAAAAACAATGTTTAAAGAACTCATAAATGTTTCAGGAGTAGGAGCAAGTACAGCACTTATGATTTTGTCTTCAATGAAGCCAGTTGAGGTAGTTAGTGCTGTTGATCAAAGTGATGTAGAAGCATTCAAAAGAATAAAGGGAATTGGTCTAAAATCAGCGCAAAGAATTATAGTTGATTTAAAAGGAAAGTTAGATCAGATTGATGGAGATGGAAAAAAACTTTTTGAAATGGACAATACCTTGAAGAAAGAAGCGTTATCAGCTATAACTGTTTTAGGTATTGATAAGAAAAAAGCTGAAAAAACAATCGATGAGCTTATTAAAGAGGGGAACATTGATTCTGTTGAAGAGCTAATTAAAAAAACCTTAAAGGCCGTTTAATTAATTAAGGTTTTGTTTAAAATCAAGTTAAATATATACTTAGCTATTCTTTTGATGGTGAGTGTTCTGCTTTCCAATAAAAGCTTTGCAAATATTCATTTCGAAGGATATTCTGCAGCATTAGATTCACCTGACGTAAATCTTATTTACCCTGTTTCAGACCCATTAGATCCAACAAACTTCTCCTTAGGTCTCATTGATTTTCAACTTCCTTTGAACATAACAAATAGTGTTCAATATGATCCTGTAACAAACCAATACATTTTTAATTCACTCTTAGGAGATTCTATGGTTTTTAGAACCCCAAGTTCAATGTCGCTTGAAGACTATTTAGATCAGGAAAATAAAAACGCAATGTCTGACTTTTGGAAGCAAAAATTGGATGAACAGTCTGATTATAAGTACAATCAAAAAGAAGATGCTCCAGAGATAAAACTGCCTGAGCCAAAACCTTTGTTCGGAAGTGATTTTGTTGAAATTAGACCTCAAGGATCTGCAGAATTAAGTTTTGGATTAAATTCATCTAGAACAGACAACCCTGTTCTTCCTGAAAAACAACGAAGTATGACAACGTTTGATTTTGATCAAAAAATTCAAATGAACCTTACTGGTAAAATTGGTGACTTGATGGACATCGCTTTCAATTACAACACTGAAGCAACATTTGATTTTGAAAATCAATTGAAATTAGATTATTCTGGTGAGGAAGATGATATTGTTCAAAAACTTGAGGCAGGAAATGTTTCTATGCCTTTAAATAGTTCGCTTATTACAGGAAGTCAAAGTTTGTTTGGCGTTAAATCAGAATTGAAATTTGGACGAGTCACTGCAACAACTGTTTTATCTCAACAAAAAGGTCAAAAAAAGGAAATTGAAGTAGCTGGTGGTGCACAGGTTAATGAGTTTGAGATTAGCGCAGATAATTACGAGGAAAACCGTCATTTCTTTTTAAGCTTTTATGCTAGAAATACGTATGATAAGTCAATGGAAACCTTACCAATTATAACTTCAGGAGTGCAAATTCAAAGAATTGAAGTTTGGGTAACCAACAGGACAAATAATTTCACCAACACAAGAAATGTTCTAGGTTTTACTGATTTAGGAGAACCCTCTCCGACTAACATTGAAAATCAATTATGGACCACATCAGGCTCACCTGTCCCTGATAATATCAACAATTCGCTGTATAGTGCTATTAAAAACAACAATAGTGTTAGAAATTATGTGAATGCAAGTAATGAATTAACAGGGCCAAATTATAATATGGTTCAAAGTGTTGAGTTTGAAAAGTTAGAAAATGCAAGATTACTTAATACCAATGAGTTCACTTACAATGCAGTTTTGGGATACATTTCTTTAAATCAGTCATTAAACAATGATGAGGTTTTAGCTGTAGCATATCAGTACACTTATAATGGAAAAACATATCAAGTAGGTGAATTGTCAACCGATGGAATCGCTGGACAGGAAGCTTTATACTTAAAATTACTTAAGTCAACAGTCAGAAACCCAAGAATTAAACTTTGGGACTTAATGATGAAAAATGTTTATTCGTTAGGAGCTTATCAAGTTGACCCATTAAATTTTAGACTTGACATTTGGTACAATAATCCATCTAGCTCTATTGATATTAATTACATCCCAAAAACTGGTGTTGATAAGAAATTATTAATTCAATTGTTAGATCTAGACCGCTTAAACCAACAAATGGCTACTTATGCAGATGGTCTATTTGACTTTGTTCCAGTTACATCCAATCAAGGAAAAATCCCTAATGGAGGAACCATTAATCCTAGAAATGGTCGTTTGTACTTCACAACCATTGAGCCTTTTGGTAAAACTTTGGATGATAAATTATCAAATGAAGGCATATCAGCACCAATTAGAAAAACCGTTGTTTTTCAGGAACTTTACGATAGTACAAAAACAGCTGCTCAGCAATTACCAGAACTCAATAGGTTCAAAATAAAGGGAACTTACCAATCTTCTGCTAGCTCTGAAATTTCATTAAACTCAATGAACATTCCTCAGGGGTCAGTTGTTGTAACTGCTGGAGGTCAGATTTTGACTGAGGGTATTCAATACAGAGTTGATTATAATTTAGGTAGAGTTAAAATATTAGACGAAGGAATATTAAGTTCAGGAACACCCATTAAAATTTCATTAGAAAGTAATTCCCTTTTTAGCGTACAGTTAAAGTCCTTAATGGGAACTCATCTTGATTATAAGATTAGTAAAAATGCTAATGTTGGTGCCACAATTATGAGGTTAACTGAAAAACCATTAACTCAAAAAGTAAACATTGGAGATGAGGCCATTCAAAACACAATGCTTGGTTTAGATGGCGCCTATAAAACAGAAGTCCCTTTAATAACTAGACTTGTAGATATGCTTCCTTTTATTGACACAAAGGAGAAGTCAATGATAAATTTCTCTGGTGAAGTCGCAGCTTTAATACCAGGCCATAATAGTGCTATAAGTGTCCCTGGGGAAAATGGAACATCTTACATTGACGATTTTGAAGGGAGTCAAAGTGCAATAGATATCAGAACATTCAATAACTGGGTGTTGGCTTCTGTTCCTCAAGGGCAACCAGACTTGTTTCCGGAGGGATCTTTATACGATGATATAAATTATGGAAAAAATAGAGCTAAGCTTGCGTGGTATGTGGTAGATCCACTATTTCATAACAATAATTTTGGTTTGACCCCTTCTCATATCAATGGAAATGATCAAATGCAGTGGAATCA
>JBELEU010000103.1:0-7636 GCA_042093455.1 Crocinitomicaceae bacterium
ATGAACCTCATAAAAGAAGCTAAATAAACGTTAGCATTGGGTTTCATGTAAACGTTTTCAAAAATAGTTGCTTTACTTATACTGAAATGACATTCTAAATCATCTTTAATTTGTTCGGGCAGTCTGTTGTATAAATAATCACTGAGCAATTTTTTACCAAAAAAAGATCCTGAACCTTCGTCACCTAGTACGTAACCTAAAGCTGGAACTTCTTCAATTAAATTTTCACCATCAAAATAGCATGAATTAGAACCTGTACCTAAAATACAAGAAATAGAGGGTTCGTCTTCATAGGTTGATAAAGCACAAGCTAATAAATCATGTTCAACAGTAACGTCAGCCTTAGTAAAAACTCCCTTGAGAGCATTTTCAATAATTGAATTCAACTCTTTTGAGGAGCAGCCTGCCCCGTAAAAATAAATTTGATTTACATTTTTGCAAGCATCATAAAAATCTACATTTTCAGTTATATGTTTAGATATTATCTTATCGTCATGAAAAAAAGGATTAAACCCAATTGTGTAGTACATTGATATATCATGATTTTCATTAACCAATACCCAATCTGTTTTAGTAGAACCACTTTCAGCTATTAATATCATATTTATTTTTTTTATTTAACTAACCAAGAACCCCCAACGCTCAACACATTCTCTAGTTCTAGATAACTTTTATAATTATTTGCACCAATGCCCCCAGTTGGGCAAAACTTAATATTTGGAAATAATGAATTAAAATGTTTAAGCATTTTAATTCCACCAGACAATTCAGCTGGAAAAAACTTTAATGTATCACATTCTAAATCTAAAGCATGTAAAATATCATTCACACTTGAAATACCTGGTATAAATGGAATATTAGATTCATTGAATGACGAGATCAACTTATTAGTAATTCCAGGACTAATCATAAAGTCAACACCAATATCAACGCATTTATCTACTTGTTTAGAGCTAACAACAGTTCCAACTCCAAGTAGTATATCATTTTTAAAGTTTAGTTTTACGTATTCAATAGCCTCAAAACTTATTGGAGTTCGTAAAGTGATTTCAATGCATTTTATATTGGATTTAATAAGATGATTAACAACAGGTTCAATCTCATTTATTTTCTCAAATGTCACAACAGGAATAAGAGAATTATCTTTTAATATTTGCCTTATGTTAAATTGCTTGTTCATTTTAAATTTAAAAAAGTTGCTCCATCTTGACTTGAAGAAATTAAATTTCTAAGATTTCCAAATAATTCAGTACCACTTCCGTAATTAACTCGCTCAGGAACAATAGATTCTCTGGAGTTTAAAACATCTTCGTCAATTAAGAGGTTCAGTTTTCCATTTTCGGGATCTAACTCAATTACATCACCCGAAATTATTTTAGAAATAGGCCCATTGTCAATTGCTTCAGGAGTTAAATGAATTGCAGCTGGAACTTTACCAGAAGCTCCTGACATTCTTCCATCAGTAACTAAAGCAACTCTAAATCCTTGATGCTGTAATATTGAAAGAATAGGTGTTAACTGATGAAGTTCAGGCATACCGTTAGATTTAGGACCTTGGTAATTAACAACTAACACTAAGTCCTTATTTAATTCTTTTTTTGAGAATAATTCTGATAATTCATTCTGATCATGAATTACAACAGCAGGTGCTTTAACATACCAATTTTTTTGATCAACTGCAGAAGTTTTAATAACCGATGTTCCTAAATTTCCTGTAAGCACTTTGATTCCTCCATTGTTAGAAAAAGGAGTATTTATAGATGAAATTATTGAGTCGTCATTACTTTTAATGTTTTCATTAGAAAACTGCAATTTTCCAGATTCAATTGATGGCTTAAGTTCATAATCAGATAACTTATTACCAACAACCGTATGAACATCATTATGAACTAAACCTCCTTTTAAAAGTTCGTGAATGAGGGCAGTCATTCCTCCAGCATTATGAAAATCATTAACATCAGCACTACCATTCGGATATACCCTTGTTAGTAGTGGAATATTTTTTGATAAATCTGAAAAGTCTTTCCAGTTAATAATAATTCCTGCTGAAGCGGCTATAGCAATCATGTGAATAGTCAGATTTGTAGAACCCCCAGTACTTAGAAGACCAACCATACCATTGACAATGGTTTTTTCTGAAATGATATCACAAAGTCTTGCTCTTTTGTTTTTCGCATTATCATTTACTTGCCTAACAGCTTGATCGGTCAATTCTTGTCTTAAATCAATATTAGGGGGCACGAAAGATGATCCAGGCAAATGTAAACCCATAATCTCCATCAACATTTGGTTACTGTTTGCTGTACCATAAAAAGTACAAGTTCCTTTAGAGTGGTAGGATGCAGACTCCCCTTCTAATAAACCGCTTTTATCAATTTTACCTAATGCAAAATCTTCTCTTATACGGTTCTTCTCATTGTTAGGGATTCCTGTTGGCATTGGTCCACCCGGAACAAAAATAAAAGGTAGATGTCCAAATTTTAATGCTCCAATCAAAAGTCCTGGAACAATTTTATCACAAATACCCAAACACATTCCAGCATCAAACATATTGTGAGACAAACCAATTGCAGTTGACATGGCAATCACATCCCTACTCAATAAAGATAGTTCCATACCCTTTTGACCCTGAGTAACACCATCACACATGGCAGGAACACAAGAAGCAACTTGGGCAACAGCACCAATTTTAGCAGCTTGTTGACGTATTGAGTTTGGATAAGTTTCATAAGTTTTATGAGCCGATAACATATCGTTATAGGCACTAACTATTCCAATATTTACCTTTTCTTCCCCTTTTAAAGAGCTTTTATCGTGAATGTCACACCCAGCAAATGCATGAGCAAGGTTTCCACACGATAAATTTGATCGACTTACACGGTTCTCATCCCCTGATTGCATTTGTTTCAAATACAACTCTCTTGAAGATTTGCTTCTTTCAATGATTCTATTAGTTATATTTTCTATTTCTTTTTTCATTATGGTGTCCAAAAAATTTCAAGTTCTGAAGCATGAGAATTCATGCAATAACTTATTGGAAGCAATTGATCAACAGCATCATCTAATATTTTTCGCTTATTCTCTCCCTTTACATACAGAATCAGTTTTTTAGTCTGTAAAATTGATCTCAAATTGTGAGTTATTCTTTTCTCAGGGTGACTAGGTGCTCTATTTGCAGATATATTAGGAGAATTTTCAGATAAGGCCAATTCTGTAAATTCATTTCCAGGGAAAATGGATGCAGTATGTCCATCATCACCCATTCCTAAAAGCACGATTGATTTTTCTTGAAAAAATGATTTATTTATAGACTTAGCTAATTCAATATTTTTATTTTCATCTTCTAAGTCATGAACAAGCGAATAAAGAGGACAGTTACTTAAAAATGGCTCACCCAATGCATTAGAAATAGCCTTAAAGTTTGAATACTTTGAATCTAAATCTACCCATCTTTCATCTGTTAATCCTAATTTTACTTTTGACCAGTCGCTAATGTTAAGTTTATGAAAATTACTATATAATTGCAAAGGTGTTGAACCTCCTGAAAGAAGAACACTAGCGATACCATCAGATTTAACAACGATATTGCATTGTTTTTCTATAAATGAAAACAATTCATTTTCTAACTCAACTTGACTACTAAATTCTCTCCAAATCATTAATTTTCTGTATTATGCCAGTTATCGCCTTTGTTTAAAATATCATTTCCTGGTCCATCCGATCCAGCATTGTATAAAACATTTTTTTGTTTGGTAGAATTCCAATTTTTTGTAATTGATGCAATCCAATCCCAAGAAGCAATAAGTTCATTATTACTCATAAAAAGAGTTTGATTTCCTCTTACAACATCCATCAGTAAACGTTCATAAGCTTCAGGAAATCTACCAACAAATGATTCTTGGTAATCCATTTTCATTGATACCGGCTTATATCTGTAACCACCAGGACCAGGTATTTTAATCATTTGAATAAACTCAATTTTTTCTTTTGGTTGAAGTCTTATGATTAACTTATTTGGAGTCAAAGGTTTATGGCTAGGAAAAATATTGTGAGGAACATCTTTAAAAGTAATTACAATTTCAGAAAATTTTTCGGTAAGACATTTCCCAGTCCTAATGTAGAAAGGTACACCTTTCCATCTCCAGTTGTCAACATAGGATTTTAATGCTACAAAAGTTTCAGTTTCAGAATCATACTTACCTATGTCTTCTAAATAAGAAGGCAATTGTTTGCCGTTAACTTTTCCTCTTGTATATTGCCCTTTTACAGTTCTTTTATCGATATTTTCTTTTGAATATTTCCTTAAAGATCTCAATACCTTTAATTTTTCATTTCTAACCTCCTCAGCATTCAAAATGGTTGGTGGCTCCATAGCAATTAAACAAAGCAACTGCAGTAAGTGGTTTTGAACCATATCAAGTAAAGCCCCATAATTATCGTAATAATCCCCTCGTTTTTCAACACCAATTTTTTCTGCAGCTGTTATTTGAATATTTTTTACATGGTTTGAATTCCAAGAATGTTCAAATAAATTATTTGCAAACCTTAAAACCATTATGTTTTGAACAGTCTCTTTTCCTAAATAATGGTCTATTCTGTAAATTTGCTCTTCTTTAAAATATTTTAATATTTCATTATTAATTGAGTTTGAAGATGCAGCATCTTTTCCAAGAGGCTTTTCTAAAACAATTCTGCTTTGAGCATTGATTAAGTTAGATTTATCTAGTGTAGAAGCAATAAAACCAAAAACAGAAGAAGGCGTAGCTAAATAATAGACATTGACCTTATTTGAACTTTTTGAAAACCAATTTGATAAAGAAGTATATTTTCCATTCTCAATATTAGCTTCAACAGCTTCAACCTTACTTAATAAATCTTCTAAAATTTTACCATCAATGTTTTCAATTGTAGAGGTTAATGATTTTTTAAGCTTATGTTTAAAATCAGCAATGGCTTTAGCATCTCTTACAATTGCTGCTATTCTACTTTTTGGTTTAACCTGACCTTCTTTTAGTCTATGGTACAAAGCAGGAAAAATCTTTCTGTAAGAAAGATCACCAGTTGATCCAAAAACAACAAGATCGAAATCTTCAAGTGTTGATATACTTTTTTCGTTAATCATTATGTTTACCGCAATGTCTTATTGTATAATTAACACTAATATAGTTAATATCTTAACATATAATAAATATGTTGATAGAATTATAGAAAGAAAGCAATAAAAGAGTGAATTGAATTACTATTTAATATGTAAATAAAAGTCTAGAAAAAATATTCAAACAGAAGGACTGACCCTTTTTCTAAAAACTGTTTATCATTTACATCAATTTCATTTCCATGAAATACATCTACAGCAATTCCGTTTTTAGCTTTTGAAGGAACTTCATTGATGTAGTTTTTTAAAATAATTGATCTTTTTTTATCATCGTTATTCATAAACAACAAAACCATTTTCTCTTTATTGTATCTTACTAAACAATAGAAAGGGTGATCTTTTGATGGTGCAAAATGCATAAGTTTACCGTCATGCAAAACCTCATTACCCTTTCTCCAGTTTAGCATTTTTTTAAGAAATATTTGTGCTTCTATTTGACTCTGATTTAAGCCGTTTTTATTAAAACCACTAACTTTATCACTTCTCCAACCGCCTGGGAAATCAAGGTCTTGTCCAATTACTTTTCCTGATCTTAAGCTATCTGAAAGTAATATCTCCGTTCCATAATAAATTTGAGGTATTCCTCTTGTCACCATGAGATATGAAAAAGCCATTTTCCAAATATCAAAATCATGATTAAACTGTGAGAATGACCTACTTAATGTATTGTCATCTAAAAAAACAATCATGTTATTGGGTTCAGAGTACAAATAATCATTTACCAAATTTTTATAAAGTAAACTAAGATCATAATTTCCTTTATTCTTATTTGAACTTATTGAATTAACCATTGAATGCTGTAAAGGGTAATCCAATAGAAATGAAATATTGGATGGTTTTGATTTTAACAAAACTGGTTGATTAATTTTTTCTTCTTTACTATTTGATTTTTGAAACAAACCGTAACTTGATTTATCATGTAGTTTTCCATCAGCAATAATACTTAGACCTGGATGATATTTTTGAACTTCAAGAATCCATCTATTAAAAAAACTTTTATCTAAGTAAGAAAAATAAGGGACTCTCAAACCACTTAATCCAGCAAATTCAACCCACCATACAGCGTTTTGAACCAAATACTTTGACAAGTACTTGTTGGATTGGTTTAAATCTGGTTTATCTTCACTTACCCAACCGGATACATAATTATAAGAATCTAGCTTTGAACCATAAGGATCAAATAATGAACCTAATCTTTCATTTGAGAGTTTAAATTCATCCTCATTGTTTAACCACTTTTTAGTTGGTAAATCTGAAAGCCACCAGTGCTCATTGCTTATGTGATTTAGAACTATATCTTTAAATAATTTTATCCCCTTTTCCTGACATTGAAAAGAAAGGTTTTGATATAGTTTATTAGATCCAAACCTAGGATCTATAGCGTACATATCTGTGCAAGAAAACCCTAAATAAGAGTCATTTTCAACATCATTGGTTAATAAAGGATTCATAGAAATTGCTGTAAATCCCATCTCTTTAATATAATCCAATTGATTTAAAACACCTTGAATATCACCACCATGCCTATTGCTGACTTTGTTTCTGTTTATTTTATTATCCTTTAAACCTTTGATTCTATCGTTTTTAACATCTCCATTAAAAAACCGATCTGTATTTAATAAGTAAATAGCATCTGATGAACTCAGTTTAGGTTTTTTTAAGTTGTTAAGAGATCTGCGTTCTTTTAAGCTATATGAAATTTCATCAATTAATTGTTCTTCGTAATAAAATTTAATATTGAAATCTAAAGCTTGATCTAAATCACCAATAACTAAGTCAATAAATAAATAATTAATGTTTTTGTCAGAACTATACCTTTTAATAATTACACCTTCATTTTCTATCACAGGTCTTCTTTTACCTACTTCATCACCATATATCATTAATTGCAAATTATGGTTAGGCATGTCAACCCACCAATTGGGTGGTTCAACTTTCCAAATGTGATTTTGAGAAATAATTGAATTTGAAATGAAAAAAATAAATAAAAGAAAAAGACTACGCATATTAACACCTATTTTATACTGTGTATGTCACGAAAATAAATTAAAGTTTTATTAATCAATAAATAAAAAAGGGATTTCAATAACGAAATCCCTTTCTTTCAAATGTAATTTGAATTAAACTATCATTGTTTAACAATACGCTTCTCTTTTAAATGATGTATTGTGTTATTGAATCTTAGTGTGTAAACTCCCATTGGTAAGTCTTCTACATTCAATTCAATTTGGTTGAAACCTCTGTCCAAGCTTATTGGTTGTATTTTAACTAACGATCCTTTTAAGTCCAGCAACTGTATACTTAAATCTGTTCCTTCAAAGTATTCTAAATCTAAATTGATAGTTAAACTTTCATGAACTGGATTTGGATACACTACATAATCGTTTTCTGGCTCAACTTCACACTCTACTGCTATTGGGTGAAACACCTCACTTGTGCCATCAAAATCTGTTTGTGACAGTTGGTAGTAACTCACTCCAG
>JBELEU010000104.1:0-7563 GCA_042093455.1 Crocinitomicaceae bacterium
GGGACATTATGAACTAAATGTGTTTAAACCAATGATGGCGCATAACTTGATTGAGAGTGCTAAATTAATTGGTGATGCTTGTGCGTCTTTCAATGAGCATTGTGCCGCTGGCATTGAACCAAATAAAGCTAATATTAAACAGCTATTGAACAATTCATTAATGTTAGTTACTGCGCTAAATACTAAAATTGGTTATTATAAAGCTGCTGAAATTGCAAATACAGCACATAAAAATGGAACAACTTTAAAAGAAGAAGCTGTAAATTTAGGCTATGTAACAAATGAAGAGTACGATTTATGGGTAGATCCAAAAAAAATGATTTAAAATGAATAATAATAAATACTATTTGAATGTAATTTTCAGCGTTGCTTTAGTAGCTTTGCTACTGATTTTAACGTTATATTATATAAAACGAATAAGAATACCATACATTTTAGTACCTGTACTATTAATAGATGGACTTAGTGTTCTTTACGCTTACAATACAATAAAAAACAAACCAACAAATAAAAAAAACAACAATGAGTGAAATAGAAATAGAACCACAAAAAATTTTAAAAACAGCTGTTTTAGGAGGAATAGTTTTACTATTTGCTTCTTTATTTTTCATGTCTTGGACCGATGTGAATCCAGGTGAAGAAGGTTTTGTATATAGACCATACACCAATGGTATTGATCAAGAAAATGTATATACAGAAGGAACAGTATTCATAGCTCCATGGAATGAAATGATCACCTATAATATTCTTCAACAAAGTAGACAATACAGCTCAAAAGTAATGGAGAAAAATGGAATGGAAATAGGAATTGACGTTACTGTAAACTACAACCCAATGCAAAATAACTGTGCAAAACTCCACTTAAAACATGGTAAGTCCTACGAAAGTTCTTTTATTGATGCTAAAGTAAGGGGTGTTATTAAAGATGTTATTGGTAGATATACTTATGAAGAAATTTATTCAACAAAGAGAGAAGCTCTTGAAACTGAAATGGATAACTTATTTCAATCTGAATTTCCAGCAAATTTCATTAGCTATAATTTCTGTGAGATTGCTGATGTTAACTTACCTGATAATGTAAAAACGGCCATTACAGAAAAAGAAACTCAAAAGCAAAGAAATCAAAAAGCTAAAGAATTAGAAGAAGAACAACAATATTTAGCTAATGCTGAGATTAAAAAAGCGGAAGGTGAAAAAACTGCAGCAATTTTAAGAGCAGAAGGTAGAGCAGAAGAAATCAGACTAGTTCAACAACAATTAACTAGATCACCAAACTATATTGAATTAGTAAAATGGAAAGGTTATGCTGACGGTAAAGGATCTCCTTATGGACAAGACAATGTATTTGGCGCAGGCACATCAGTAATCAAAGGATTAAAATAGAATTATACATTATCATTTAATTTACAAAGCCCTCAATAGAGGGCTTTTTTTTTGAATTATAATATGTTTCGTAATTAAATAAAAGACCGAAAGAAGATTGTATTGCAATTGCAAAAATTCTTCAAACAAACACTATTACTATAATGTGTGTGTATAAACAATAAAGGCTCATTTATCAATGAGCCTTTATTTAAAAAATTAATCATTCAAGATTTAAGCACCGCACGATATGCAATCGTCTGGATCATCTAATGAACAATTTATTTCGGCCATTCTTTCTTCCTCTGTTTTTGCAACCGGTTCAGTCATAGCTTGTTTATCTAGAGTGAACTTTATTGCATCTGTAGCTGCTTTTGTTCTTAAATAGTACATTCCAGTTTTTAGACCAGCTTTCCAACCGTAAAAATGCATTGATGTCAATTTTGCAAAATTAGCATTTTCCATAAAGATATTCATCGACTGAGATTGATCAATATATGCTCCTCTATCAGCAGCCATATCCACTATGCTCTTTTGTGAAATCTCCCAAGCTGTTTTATACAACTCTTTAATGTTTTCCGGAATTTCATTGATATTTTGAATAGATCCATTTGAGGCCATCAACTTATTCTTTAATGAATCATTCCAAATCCCCAATTTAACCAAGTCTCTTAAAAGGTGTTTATTAACAATAATAAACTCACCAGAAAGCACTCTTCGTGTGTAAATATTTGAGGTATATGGTTCAAAACATTCGTTATTCCCTAGTATCTGAGCTGTAGATGCCGTTGGCATAGGAGCCAATAACAATGAGTTTCTTACACCGTGTTTCATTACTTCTTCTTTAAGTAAATCCCACTCCCATCTGTCTGTAGGCTTAACGTTCCACATATCAAACTGGAACGTTCCCTCAGAAATTGGAGATCCTTTCCAGGTTTCATAAGGTCCATTTTCAATTGCAAGATCCTTAGAAGCAGTTACAGCAGCATAATATATTGTTTCAAATATTTCTTTATTTAAGATTTTTGACTCAGGTGAATCAAATGGATATCTCATTAAAATAAATGCATCTGCAAGTCCCTGTACACCAATACCAATTGGCCTATGTCTCATATTAGAATTTCTTGCTTCAGGAACTGGGTAATAATTTGCATCAATTACCTTATCAAGGTTTTTAGTAACTCTATAGGCTACATTAAATAATTTTTCGTGATCAAATTTTCCATCAACAACAAATTTAGGCAATGCAATAGAAGCTAAATTACATACGGCAACTTCATCAGGTGCGGTGTATTCTAGAATTTCAGTACATAAGTTAGATGACTTGATAGTCCCTAAGTTTTTTTGGTTTGATTTTTCATTGGCTGCATCTTTGTATAACATGTAAGGTGTACCTGTTTCAATTTGACTCTCCAAAATTTTAAACCACAATTCTTGAGCTTTTATTGTTTTTCTACCTTTCCCCTCTTTTTCATACTTTTTATATAGCTTCTCAAAGCCTTTACCATAAGTATCTGAAAGGCCTGGGCACTCTTTTGGGCACATCAATGTCCAATCTCCGTTTTCTTCAACTCTTTGCATGAACAAATCAGAAATCCATAGAGCATAAAATAAATCTCTTGCTCTTTGCTCTTCTTTACCATGATTCTTCTTAAGATCTAAAAAATCAAAAATATCTGCATGCCAAGGCTCAATATAAATGGCAAAAGAACCTTTACGCTTTCCACCACCTTGATCAACATATCTTGCAGTATCATTAAATACTCTAAGCATTGGAACAATACCATTTGATGTACCATTAGTTCCTTTGATGTAAGAACCCATTGCTCTAATATCATGGATTGACAATCCAATTCCTCCAGCTGATTGAGAGATCTTTGCACACTGAGTAAGAGTATCGTAAATACCAGCAATACTATCTTCTTTTGTAGTCAAAAGAAAACAAGATGACATTTGAGGCTTTGGAGTACCTGAATTAAAAAGTGTTGGAGTGGCATGTGTAAACCAACCTTCACTCATGTAATTATAGGTTTCAATAACAGAATCCATATCTTCTTTATGAATTCCAACTGCAACTCTCATGAGCATTTGTTGTGGTCTTTCAGCAACTTGACCGTTCAATCTCAATAAATAAGATCTTTCTAGAGTTTTAAAACCAAAATAGTCATATCTAAAATCTCTATCATAAATAATAGTAGAATCTAAAACATCTGAATTCTTCTTAATTATTTCATAAACTTCATCAGAAATTAAGGGTGCGTTCTCACCTGTCTTAGGATCAATGTAAGTATATAGATCCTTTATGTTATCAGTAAAGGATTTTTTTGTGTTTTTATGTAAATTAGAAACTGCAATTCTTGAAGCTAAAAGCGCATAATCAGGATGAGTGATAGTATTTGTTGCAGCAACCTCAGCAGCTAAATTATCTAATTCACTTGTTGTAACACCATCATACAAACCTTCGATTACTTTCATAGCAACCTTTTCAGGGGTTACTAATGGATTTAAGCCATAACATAGCTTTTTTATTCTTGCAGTAATTTTATCAAATTTAACTGCTTCTCTTCTGGCATCTCTCTTTATTACGTACATATGTAATTTTTTAATAAATTATTTAAAAATCAGCATCAAGGCTGAAGCTATTGTTTTCATTACTATTTAAAACACCTGCTTTTTGATATTCACCAACTCTTTTTTCGAAGAAATTTGTTTTACCTTGTAGATTAATCATATCCATAAAGTCAAATGGATTAGAGGTATTATAGATTTTATCGTTGCCTAGTTCCATAAGCAAACGATCGGCTACAAATTCAATGTACTGAGACATTAAATCAGCATTCATACCAATTAACCTTACTGGAAGTGATTCAGTTACAAACTCTTTTTCAATTTCAACAGCATCTTCAATAATTTTCTGAACCTGTTCTTTAGGAAGTTTATTAACTAAATGGTTGTTGTATAGCATACAAGCAAAATCACAATGAAGGCCTTCGTCTCTTGAAATTAATTCATTAGAAAAAGTTAACCCAGGCATTAAACCTCTTTTCTTCAACCAAAAAATAGAGCAAAATGATCCTGAGAAGAAAATCCCTTCAACTGCAGCAAAAGAAATTAAACGTTCAGCATAGGAGCCATTGTCAATCCATCTCATTGCCCAATCAGCTTTTTTCTTAACTGGTTCAAATGTCTCAATAGCATTAAAAAGATAGTTTTTTTCTTTTGTATCTTTAATATAAGTATCTATAAGTAAAGAATATGTTTCTGAGTGTATATTTTCCATCATTACTTGAAAACCATAGAAAAATTTAGCCTCAGTATATTGTACCTCACTTAAAAAGTTTTCTGCTAAATTTTCGTTCACAATTCCATCAGATGCAGCAAAAAAGGCAAGAACATGTTTGATAAAGAAACGCTCATCATCGTTAAGCTTACTATCCCAATCAACTAAGTCAGGTGAAAGATCTAATTCTTCAGCAGTCCAAATACTTGCTTCTTGCTTTTTGTACATTTCCCAAATGTCATTGTGTTGAATTGGGAAAAGAACAAACCTATTTGGATTTTCTTTTAATATTGGTTCTTCAACAACTATATTTTCATCTAAATCTTTGTTAAGATTGACTTGATCTAAGTTTTCAGATTTTACTAACGATTTATCTTCCATATTAAGTATTTTATTTTTTTATCAATTTCCAACACCTCATACCAACAGAGGTAAATATTTTAAGCTATTTAAAGTTAGGGACAAAAAATGGCTGTCAAAAATTGTGAATTTTTGAAAAAAAATTAAAGAATTAAACCTTTTTTGGGTACCTAACTAAATGTTTTAGCGGACTACAAATTTTGGAATTTAAATAGCCTTTTACAAGCTTATTTCATTCACAATTTCAATAGTTTTCAACATGTCTAATTAACAAGTTTGTAACTCCCTGAAAACCAACAATTTTGAATTTTTATTAAAAAAAGAAAGAACTATAATAACTTATCTAAAGTTAGTTTTTGTTCTTTCTCAATATACTCAACACTACTTGGCTTATTAAAACAAGCGTGTTAAAAACAATAAAATTTTGGAAACTAATTGAAATGAGGAATAAAAAGTTGAAATTTAAATGAAATAAAAACTTAAATTTTTATCACTTGACACCTCTTTCTAATTCTCTATCAACAATTTCTAACTCGTCAAAAAACTCTTGTCCCCACCTATTAATTATAGCCTCTTTCAGGAACCTGAATACTTTAACATTTAGTGTTTCTCCGCAAGAACAAGCAGGTGAGCATATTTTCCAATGATCAACATTAATAGCCTCAAATTCATCTATTTTTTTGACTCTAATTGGATACAAATGACATGAAATTGGCTTATTAAATTCTATGTCATTCTCTTTGTAAGCTTTTTCAATAGAGCATTTTGCAATATTATTTTTATCAAAATAGACAAAAGCACATTCTTTTCCATCAACTAAAGATGTGACGGCCTCGTTTTCATCGTCCAAATAGTAAACATCACTATTCTCAATGGCAGAAATACCTTCAGGTCGCATGTGTTTTTTTATAGATGATAAGTTGTTTTTTATGTTTGAAATTTCATCACTTTTTAAGGGAGCTCCAGAATCCCCCTCAATACAACATGCCCCTTTGCATGCGTTTAGATCACAAACAAATTTTTTGTCAATAACATCTTCTGAAATAAGTTTATTATCAATTTGGATCATAATATATATTATATATGGACAAATATTTAGAATAAATAATCGTCTAAAGATAACTCTTTCATTGGAAGTTATATTTTTGCTTAAAATCAATTTTCCATAATACAATTCAGGATGAACGAAGAACACTTCAAAAAAATAATTAGTCACTCTAAAGAGTTTGGCTTCATTTTCCCAAGTAGTGAAATATATGACGGACTAAGCGCAACATATGATTATGGACAAAACGGAATAGAACTTAAAAACAACATTAAAAATTTCTGGTGGAAAGCCATGGTCCAAATGAATGAAGACATAGTTGGTTTAGATTCTGCTATTTTCATGCACCCTTCAATATGGAAAGCATCTGGACATGTTGATGCATTTAATGACCCATTAATAGATAATAAAGATTCTAAAAAAAGATACAGAGCAGATGTTTTAATTGAAGATCACATTGGCAAAATAGAAGAAAAAAACAACAAGGATATCAAAAAAGCTAAAAAACGGTTTGGTGACGATTTTGATGAAACCACATTCAGAAATACCAATGCAAATATTTTAAGAAGAATAGAAGAGATTAAAAAAATTGAAGATGAAATGGAATTAGCATTTAATTCCGAAAACCTAGATGACATCTATAATTTAATTATTAATTTAGGAATAAAATGCCCAATTAGTGGCTCTAACAACTGGACTAAAGTTAGACAGTTCAACCTTATGTTCAGCACTGAAATAGGCTCACTTTCAGATGATTCTTCAAAAATATACCTAAGACCAGAAACAGCACAAGGTATCTTTGTAAACTACTTAAATGTTCAAAAAACAAGTCGTAAAAAACTCCCATTTGGTATTGCTCAAATTGGTAAAGCTTTTAGAAACGAAATAATTGCCAGACAATTTATTTTTAGAATGCGTGAGTTTGAACAAATGGAAATGCAATTTTTCATTCAACCAGGGAGTCAAAAAAAATGGTATGAACATTGGAAGGAAAATAGACTAAAGTGGCACAAATCACTTGGTTTCACAGACAATGACCTTAGATTTCATGACCATATAAAATTAGCACATTATGCTGACGCAGCATGTGACATTGAATTTAATTTCCCTTTTGGATTTAAAGAACTTGAAGGAATTCATTCAAGAACAGATTTTGATCTTAAACAACACGAAAAGCATTCAAAGAAAAAACAAAGGTATTTTGACCCTGAAATTAACGAAAGTTATGTGCCATATGTCGTTGAAACATCAATCGGATTAGATAGAATGTTTTTAGCAATTCTTTCTAAATCCTTAAAAGAAGAAGAATTAGAAAACGGCAGCTCAAGAGTTGTACTTTCAATAACTCCTCCACTAGCTCCAACAAAAGCAGCTATATTACCTCTTGTGAAAAAAGACGGCTTGGACGAAAAAGCAAAAGAAATTTACGACATGCTAAAACTTGACTTTCAATGTCTTTACGAAGAAAAGGATTCAATAGGAAAAAGGTACAGGAGAAATGATGCAATTGGCACAC
>JBELEU010000105.1:0-7534 GCA_042093455.1 Crocinitomicaceae bacterium
CCAGTAATTTTGACGAATTTACTTTTGATGATATTTCAATTACTGGAAATGTTATAGTTGACAATGATGCACCATCCATTGATAACGCTTTTGTTTCAGGGTCTAATTTAGTTGAGATTCATTTCAATGAACCAGTCACAAATACAGCAGAAGATATTGCTAACTACAGCATGAATTTTGGAAATGGAAACCCATTAATAATTACTCCAACTGCATTAGGTTATGAACTAATGTTTAACAATGTTTTTAATGCCTCTGACACTTTAGAACTTACCATTTCAGGAATCGAGGATTTGTCGGGTAATGTGCTTAATTCCACAGATTATATCATTGTTCCAGATACTGCAAGTCAAGGTGATTTACTAATTAACGAATTGCTATTTGACCCATTTACAGGTGGTTCAGATTATGTAGAAATTTACAACAACAGTAATTCAGCTGTTGATATTTACAATTATTTCATTGCTGATTACGATGATGGAATTGATAATCTTAAGGAAATTCCTTTTCATTATGTACTAAGCCCAGGAGAACTTGTTTTATTTAGCGAAGATTCTGCAGAAACAATCATGCAATACCCAACCCATGATGCAAGTAAGATTTTACAAATAGATTTACCTTCTTTCCCTAACGATTCTGCAACGGTATATTTACTTGATCCAGATTCTAATGTTATTGATAAATTTAGTTATGATGAGGATATGCATTTTGGTTTAATATCAAATACTGAAGGAGTGTCTCTAGAGAAAATCAACCCATCTACATCCTCATCTGATTTAATGAACTGGCATAGCGCTTCAGAGAGTTCCGGATGGGGTACACCAGGTTTGATAAATTCTCAATATTTTAACAATGCAAATAGTCAGGAATTTTTAGCTGTTGTCAATCCAGTATTTTCACCTGATAACGATGGTTATGAAGATGTTGCACAATTTTCTTACAATTTAAATTCTTCTGGAATGGTTGGTAATGCAGTAATTTATGACAATAGAGGAAGATTGATTAAAAAAATAGTAACAAATGAATTACTAAGCTCTGAAGGCACAATAACTTGGGACGGAACCATGGATAATGGTGAAAAAGCTAGAGTAGGTATTTACATGATTTATTTTGAAACATTTACGATTTCTGGTGAAGTTCATGCTGAAAAAAAGACAGTTACCTTGTTGACCAAGTTTTGAATACTAAAATTAAATTCTCATCAAACTGTTTAGTGAATAGATATTTACAGATATTTACCAATAAATTATGTCGCTTACAATAAAAGAGATAAAAGCTCCTGTAGCAACAGAAATGTCCTTATTTGAAGATAAGTTCAAAGCGGCTATGAAAAGCGATGTCGCATTATTAGATAAAATAAGTTATTACATTATTAAAAGAAAAGGAAAACAGCTTCGTCCTTTATTTGTTTTTCTTGCTGCCAAAATGTGTGGTACCATTACAGAAGGAACTTATTTAGCAGCCTCATTAATAGAATTACTTCATACAGCTACCCTTGTACACGATGATGTTGTTGATGATGCTTCTGAACGAAGAGGATTCCTTTCAATTAATGCACTTTGGAAAAATAAAATAGCAGTTTTAGTAGGAGATTATTTGCTATCTAAAGGCTTAATGTTAACTACTGAAAACAATAGATTAGACTTGCTTCATATTGTTTCTAACGCAGTTAAAGAAATGGCAGAAGGAGAATTGCTTCAAATGGAAAAGGCAAGAAAATTAGATATTGATGAAGAAATATATTACAAAATTATAAACCAAAAAACTGCGTCTCTAGTTGCTGCTTGCTGTGGCACCGGAGCTAGTTCTGTAGTAGATGATAAAAAATTGGTTGATACCATGCTAAGAATTGGAACGAATGTTGGCATGGCTTTTCAAATCAAAGATGATATTTTTGACTTTGGATCTTCAGAAAATATAGGTAAACCTACAGGTATAGACATAAGAGAGCGAAAAATGACATTGCCTTTAATTTATACTTTAAATAAAGTTGATTCTAAATCAAAAAGAAGAATTATTAATACTTTTAAAAGACACAACGAGGATACTGAAAAAGTCAATGAAGTTATCCAAATGGTTATCGAAAATGGAGGCATAGCCTATGCTGAAACAAAGATGAATGAATACAAAGAAAAAGCATTATTAGACATCAAAGACATTCCGGATTCTCCTTCAAAAACTGCTTTTATTGGATTAATTGAATATTCCATAAATCGAAAGAAATAAGGAATTGTAATTTTGTATTACAATGGCTTCAAATGAAAAAATAGATTTAAAAGACCAACTAAAGGTTTTACCTAAAACTCCTGGTGTTTATCAATTTTACTCCATTGATGACAAAATTCTATATGTTGGAAAAGCAAAAAACTTAAAAAATAGAGTTTCTTCCTATTTCAAAAATCAGTTTGATAACAGAAAAACAAGATTATTATCGTCTAAGATCCACTCAATAAAAACCATTTCGTTGAACACTGAAATGGATGCCTTTTTATTGGAAAATGCGTTAATTAAAAAACATCAACCAAAATATAATATTCAATTAAAAGACGATAAAACCTATCCTTGGATATGCATTAAAAATGAACTTTTCCCTAGAATTTTTTACACTAGGAACAAAGAAAGCAAAGGAGCAAAATATTTTGGCCCCTACTCATCTGTGAAACTTGTTTCTTCTTTAATTGAAATGATTAAAGAAAATTTTGAAATCAGATCTTGTGATCATATTTTGAAAGATGAAAAATTAGGGAGTGACGAATTTCAAACAGCGGTTGATTTCTACATTGGTAATTGCAAAGGGTGTTGCCAAGGAAAGGTGACAAAAGAAGAGTATGAGAAAAGATTGTTTCAGGTTAAGCAAGTTTTAAATGGCAATACGTATGAAGTAATTAAGCAACTTAAAGATAAAATGTTAGCCCTTTCAGCGACTTATCAATACGAGGCAGCCAATATTGTCAAAAAGAAAATACAAAACCTTAAAAATTTTCAAGCTAAAACTGCTGTTGTTGACACCAATATTCATGGATTTGGCGTACTGAACATTGACAATGGATTAACTCATTCTTTTGTAAACTGTTTGAAAGTCATGAACGGATCAATTGTTCAAAGCAAAACCGTTCAAATAAAAAAGAAATTAGATGAAGATGAAATTACGATTTTGTCTTTTGTAGTTGCAGACAATTTAGAAGACTTTTTTAGTGGAATTCATACGTTAATTCTTCCCCAGAAACTAGGACTTTCTACTGAAATTGAAGAACATGTTCCGCTGAGGGGTGATAAGAAGAAATTATTGATGATTTCTAAGAAAAATGCAATGGTAAAACGTCAAGGCTTTGAAAAACTTGAAGTCATTAAAAATCCTGAACTGACTTCAATTCGCCTATTGACAACTATTAAAAATGACCTTAGATTGAAAGAATTACCCCATCACATGGAATGCTTTGATAATTCTAATATTCAAGGTGAATTTCCTGTTGCTGCCTGTGTGGTTTTTAAAGAGGCAAAACCATCAAAGAAAGATTACCGTCATTTCAATATAAAAACTGTTGTAGGCCCTGATGATTTTGCTTCGATGGAGGAGGTTGTTTATCGAAGATATAAAAGGTTGTTAGCTGAAAACAAAACATTGCCACAACTTGTTGTAATTGACGGAGGAAAGGGACAATTGTCTAGTGCTTTAAAAAGTTTAGAGAAATTAAATATTCAACAACAAGTAGCTATAATTGGAATTGCAAAAAAACTAGAAGAAATATACTACCCAGGTGATATGTATCCCCTTTACTTGGATAAGAAATCAGAAACATTAAAGGTTATTCAATCCATGAGAAACGAAGCTCATCGTTTTGGAATAACTCACCATCGTAATAAAAGAAGTAAATCCTTAATTAAAAGTGAGCTTCAAAACATTGATGGTTTAGGGCCAAAATCTATTGATGTATTACTTAGTAAACATAAATCAGTAAATAACATCAAAAAGCTGAGTGTAGAGGAGCTAACTTCGCTCATTGGCAACCATAAGGCGGGTTTAGTTATTGAATATTTTTCAGGATAAAATATATCAACAAGAAATCTTCTTTGACTCAAATTAAAAATCTCTTATATTTGATTTATGTCTATTGAAATGCAGCTAAATAAACAAATCATTGATTTACTCTTTGAGCACGACTGTGTCATAATACCAGGTTTCGGAGGTTTTGTTGCTCAATATTCATCAGCAAGTTTTGAAGAAATTAGTCAATCTTTTGCCCCTCCTTCAAAAAGCATTTTGTTCAATAAAAACTTGATCAATAACGATGGTCTTTTGGCTCATAAATACATATCTAGTTTTCAATTGACATATGAGGAGGCTGTTTCTTCAATTCAAAATGAAGTTGAAACAATTAAGAAGAATTTAGTTCAGTTTAAAAGACACGAGTTAACTGGTCTTGGTGTGTTTTTCATGGATGGTAATACTTTAAAGTTTGAAAAGGCAGAAAATAATTTTCTTGCTTCATCTTACGGATTACCTACTTTTTCTTTAGACTCTTTTGAACCAAAAGAACTAAAGAAGGAAGAAGACATTAAAAAAATTATTCCAATTGCTCCGAAAACACCTAAAGCATCAAAATGGTGGGTGGCTGCTGCAATAGTTCCATTCCTTTTTTATTCTGCATGGATTCCATTAAAGACTAATTTATTTAACAATGAAGCCTCTTTTCATTATTCAGAACTTAACCCTTTTTCTTTTTCTAAAGAAAGAATGTATTCATTTAATGATTTAAATGGCGGTTTTAATAATAATTCCTCAGTTGAATTAACTGAAAATATTGATGAATCAATTGAAACACCAACAATTGAAGAAGTGCACGTTGAGCCAATAAATGTTGTAGAAAACCCTATTGAAAAAGAATCTACAGATGTTGTTATCAGCAATGCTGTTGAAGAAGAGGATTTGTCAGAATTATCTTTTCATGTTATTGGAGGATGTTTTAAAAATAAAAATAACGCCAATAAACTAGTTAGAAAATTAAAAAAAATGGGCTTTGACTCTTTTGAATTAGATGTAAATAACAATTTACATAGGATAGTTATTTCAAGTTTCTCTTCAAAAAAACAAGCAAGAAAAGCACAAAAAGACATCAAAGCAGTTCATGGTATTTCATCCTGGGTTCTGAAGAAATAATTCATCATGTCAAATCAAAACTTTAAAGAGGCACTAGCCAAAGGAATGGCTAGTTGCTCTAGAAGAGAGCTTTCCAAAAGTGAGGTTTTAGAGAAATTAAAAAAATACAACTTAAATTCAGAACAAATTGAAGAACTATTAGGTGTTTTAAAAAGTCAAAACTTCTTAAATCATAAGCGATATGCTTCTTCATTTACCAATGATAAATTCAAGTTTAACCATTGGGGAAAAATTAAAATCAAAACTCATTTAATCCATAAAGGAGTAGAAGAAGAATTTATTAATTCTTCCTTAGCAGCTGTTGATTCAAAAGAATATGAAAATAAGATCATTGAGTTAGCCAAAAGAAAAATGAAAGTATTAAAGGATGATAATCTTTTTTTAAATAAGCAGAAGGTTATTCAGCACTTATCACAAAAAGGATTTGAAACGGATAAAACAATTGCTCTTATCAGTAATTTATGGCCAACACTTTAAAAGGTGTGTGAGAACTGCCACATAATTGTTCTTGGTGCTTGAACGTTTCCTGGTCTGTTGCTGTATTCTCTATTGGTCAAGTTGGTCATTAACAGTGAAAGCTTTGATTTGTCGTTGAATTTATAGGCAATTCTAGAATCAAAAATCACATCACCAACCATTCTAGCATTTCGGTATTCCCCATATCCTGGTAGAATAAATATTCCAGTTCCAAACCCATTTAGTTTAACATCTGTTGTAAGGATTTCATCTACATTTTCCATAACACTGTTGTATCTTGTGCTAAATCCAATGGCCCATTTTTTGTAATCAAATTGAATATCAAGCTTAGCCATGTGCTTGTTTCTATATTTCAATGTTTTTAGATCTGGATTGCTGAATGTAGATAAATAAGAAGAATCAGGGTCAATTGAAGTAGGATTAATGTAAGTGTAGCCACATAAAGTAGTAATGTCAACATCTCCAATTGTTCCCTGTCCAACTATACTTAATTCGAAACCAGGGATGTAAGCATTTTCAATATTTTGACTTCTTGCACCAAAAAAAGTAAATATTTCATCAATTGATAATGGCCCACCGTTCTCGAGAACTAATTGCTCAATAGTAGTAGAATTTCCACTTGAGTTATATAAACCAAACATAAATTCCATCATGTTTTCGTATTTGGTAACAAACCCTGACAAGTCAACATAACCTTTGAAATTAGCAATTTTAAAACCTTGTTTTAAACCAACTTCGGCACTCCATCCCATCTCTGGTTCGATGTTGACATTGGGGAAAATATTAAGACCACCAACAGATGTAGAGATGTACTTTTCGGCAATTGAGGGGAAACGATAGCCTTGTCCATAAGAAGCTCTAAAAAAAGTATATTCTGCTGGTTGATAAGTAGAACCAAGTCTAAATACAGGTTGAAAAGGAAGATCTGTTTTATTAAATAATTTACCTTGAGTAGAGACGGTATCAATTTTAAAATATTCTAAACGCATTCCACCTGATAAATTGAATTTATTCCATTTTTTATCTCCCTGAATAAATCCAGCAATATTAGTAGAAGTATGGTTTCCATACAATTCAGAATTCACATCAGTGTAAGATGACATTGCTCCTGTTGTAATGGTTAGCTTATTGTCCCACCTTTTTTGAAATTGATATTCTCCAAAATAGTAATTAGATGTTGCTGCCTGGTTAGTGTTGTTTTTATTGTCTGTTCTAAAAAGACGAGTTCTTAAATTATGTTTTCTACCGTTACTGTCAATGTATGCAATGTATGGATCTATCATTATTCTAGAACTTGAAGAAGAACTTATCGTTGTAGTTGCAGAATCTAATAGCCCTAATGGGTATAAAGCACTATCTGCATTTTGCCATAGAAAGAAAATATTACTTTTATTGAAATTATTGTTGAGGTTAATTCCATAATGTAAGCCATTAATTTTTTTTGAAAAGTGCTTCCATCCTCCATTAATTCTTGCTCTCTGATCATTTTCTCCTACTCTATATCCTTGATCCTTCATGAAAGAACCACCTAATACTAATTCATCATTTTCGGTTAGTTTTTGAAGATGAGTAAAATTTCCTTGTAAATACCCTTGTGGAGAGTCCCACCATGTTTGATCATCTCTAACAAGAGTTGAGTCACCACCATTAAGTCCTATTCCCATTTGTGAGCTGTAACCAGGCATGTAAAAACCATTAGAAATATTGATCTTGGTTATGGGTTCGTCCTTAGGATATTGTGTTCTAATGTTAATTACTCCATTTAAAGCGGAAGAACCGTAAAGAACTGATGAAGCACCTTTAATTACTTCGATTTGAGAAATGTTTTCTAAAGGTATAGCAGTCCATTTAATGTCATTAGCATCGCCTGCCAACATGGGCATTCCGTCAACCATTACC
>JBELEU010000106.1:0-7517 GCA_042093455.1 Crocinitomicaceae bacterium
AGATTTAGATATAGAGACAAAGGTTTGAATTGGAGCAATTGGTCCGAAGTTGAATATTTTAAAACAGATTCTGCATTTTTAAATTGGAACCTTTATCCTAACCCTACAAAAGAAAATGCTTTTTTACATATCCCTTATGAATTTGACAATCAATTTGATATTTTAATTTACGACAACAATGGGAAAATTGTTAGAGAATATAAATCCGTTTATCCACCTGTTTTGAATATTGAAAAGAAGAATTTAAAAAAAGGGACATTTATTGTTTCTATATTAGATAATAATGAATTAGTCAAAACTTTAAAATTAACTATACTTTAATTTTTAAATTATAATTTGAAAATTTTACGAAATATTTCGTCCCTATTATTAGCTTGTTATTTGTTGAGCATTTTAATTTCTTGTAGAAATGAGGACGATTCAAAAATCATAAAATTTTCAGATTTGTATTCACCAAAATCTAAAATAAATTTTTCAAATAGTTCAGGCATTTATAAAAACAACAAACTATCGATATTAATATTTGATTCGAATGCAACTGATTTAGTTTTTATAAATAATAACGACTCACTATTTTATAATGGAAGTTCATTTAAATATGAACTAAAATCAAGCAAGCCATCCATAAGTTTAATTCCAACAGCTTCAAAAAACTATCAAAATTATGCTAACAGTTGGTCTGAGCCGATAGGTGATTTTTCAAGCTTTCATCAATTTAAGGTCATCAGTTATAAGAATGATTCATTGTTAGATTCAGCAATTGGTAGTTACGTACTTGGAGCTTTTTCTTTTGATTCCTTACCAATTGCTAATTTAAATATTGATAACTATTTATTATTTAGTCAAGATTCAGGTTGTTATGTTCCAGGAAATAGTTTTAATAAATCCAATGATCAAAACACAGGTAATTTTCACATTTTTAAAAAGAGAAAGCAGTTAGGCTCTGTTCAAATTATTGATAGTTATAATGAATATTTAAATGGAGATTATTTATTTAGAATTCACGGTTATATTACACCTTTATCTCCTCAAAAGGGACTGCGTTTTTATATCAAAGAAAATACACAGGTTAATAAGTTAATGAAATTAGATCATTCAGTTGATAAAATTATTTTAAGATCCTCTTTTTCAGGTTGGGGAAGTGAAATTTTTGTAGATGGTTGGATAGCTGATATTTGTTCAAGCTTACATTTAGATGTTATGTCTTACATGCCTACAAAAGTATATTTAAATGGTGAGTATTGGGGAATTCATGGTTTAAGAGAAAGAATGGATCTTAATGCAATATCAAACAAGTATGATTTAAAACTAAAATCTATAATAGATGCGGATGATAAAGGATATTCCAAAAACAATGGATACGGTGAGCTTAACACACTTATTTTAAAAATTAAATCTAACCCAAGTTTATCCTTTAAAGAAGTCAAAGACCAATTCAAAATGAAATCTTTGATCGACTGGCTTATTGTTGAATTGTTTTTTCAGAATGATGATTGGCCATGTAATAATACATTCTTTTGGAAACGGAATAAGAAATCTAAAAAGTGGAAAGCTGTTTTAATTGATATGGATGCATGTATAGGAAGTGTTAAAAAAGACATGTTTTCATTGGCTACAAAAGATCGGTCTCCAGCTTTAGGTGGAGTTCTAATCACGTACTTACTAAATCAACCAGAATTTCAAGATATGTTTAAATTAAGAGTCAATTATTTATTTAAAAATGAATTGTCAAAGAAAAATTTATTGAGTAAATTGAATAATTATAAGATTTGGTTTGAGCCAGTTGTTGAAGAACATTACAACAGATGGGGCGATTCTTATGGTTTGAATAAATACAAAAAGGGCATTGAAAGAATTGAAGATTTCTGTAACAATAGACATGAATTTTTTATACTAAACATGAATAATTATTTTAATAAATGAAAAGATTAAAAAAAGTTGTTTTTTTATTGATATTGATAATACAGTGCTTTTGTGCTAATTCACAAACCATTTCTCATGGACCAGTAATAGGAGGGGTTTCTAGTACTGAATTTAAAATTTATGTAAGATCAATTGATGCTGTTAATGTTAAAGTCGAAGTATCTGAATCATTGCTTTTTTTAAACCCAATTTCAGCAACAAGTAACATTGATTTTCAAAATGATTCATCAACCATAATAACAGTTAGTGGTTTACAACCTAATACTGAATACTATTACAAAGTTTTTTTAGATAACGTTCATGTATTCAATGATCAAATTTCAACTTTCCCAAACGATGGACAAATTGGTAATTATGTCTTTGGAGTAGGATCGTGTGTTTCTCATAATCATCCTCAACAAATTGTTGATGTGATAAGAATGAATTACCCTTCACTGTTTATCTATACTGGTGACTGGGGCTATCCTGATCAACTTTATGGAAATTCATCCAACTATTTTCCTTCAATTCCAGGAGCCATAGAAAAATCATATCATGACAGATATAGTGATATGTATGCTAAATCCATGCTGTCAAGTATTTCAATTGATTACGTTTACGATGATCATGACTTTGTGAAAGACAATTGTTCTGGACAAAGTGCTTCGTCAGTATACTTTAACCCAAATACACAACAAACATCATTAAATGAATATGCATATCCTTATTCTTTAAAAAGAAATTCTGTTAATGGGTACAATAATTATTTCCCTCATTATGATTTACCAGATACTAGTAATGGAATATATCACTCTTACAAAATGGGTAATGCTGAATTTTTTGTGCTTGATTTAAGGTATTCAAGAACAGCAAATACCGCTTGTTTTAGTCAGGACTCTACAGCAAGATGGTTTTTTGATCCTGATCCTTCTCATACAATATTAGGAAGTACCCAAAAGCAATGGTTAACTACCAAGCTTTTAAACTCAACTGCAGATTGGAAATTTATAGTTTCTCCAGTAACTTACAACAAGTCTTTTTCTCAAATTATGAATTTGATGATTGCTTTACAAGATTTTAATTTCAATTACAACGGAAATACAATTGATGGAATGTATATGGCTGGAGTATTTTGTGACGGTTGGGCTGGCTTTCCGAGTGATAGAGAATGGTTATTTAATCTATGTAAGAATAACAATGTTGAAGATGTTATTATCATTAGTGGCGATACTCATTCCTCTGCAATTGATGATGGAGCTAATAGTGGTTTTCCAGAACTAATGGCTGCAAATTTAGCTCAAGAGAATTCCAAAATTGCATATTATATTGACTCTATATATGTTAATTCTTTATTCAATCAAGGAGGTCAGGGTATAAATAATTATAATTTTAACTACGCCTTTGGTAAAGTAGAAGTGTTTGGTTCAGATTCTTGTAGATTGTCTTTAATAGATAATTACAACCAACTTATTGCTGATCATACTATTTTTTCAAGTTCATTAACTAGCAGTGGTTTTCCAACTAATTATTTTGATGTTACTGTTTTTCCAAATCCTTCAATAAATCAGATCACAATTCATTCTTCAATAAATTTTGATGGGGAAATTGAAGTTTTTTCAAGTGATGGTAAGCTAATAAAGAAGTTGAGTGCAATATTCAATGAAAGCTATAATTTAAATGTAAATGATTTAAGTAATGGAATTTATATTTTGAATTTAAAAGATAAAAAACATCCAGATTCTTACATCACAAGATATTTTATTATTAGTAAATAACTTAATTATTATGATTCATTTTTTTATTAACTGCATTCGAAATTTTTTAATAATTATTGGAATGACAGCATTGTTGTTTTCATGTAAAAAAGGTTGTACTGATCCTGAAGCTTACAATTACAATATGAACAGATCTATTGATAACGGAAGTTGTAAATATTACAATACAGTCACTTTGGACTCTGTTAAAGTAAATAGTTTTGCTGAGTTTAACAATCAAAGCCAAGGATGGGATGCTGGTTCTTCTGCTGATATTGATAACGACAATACATTGCCAGATTTATTTTTAGGTTTTAAATCTCCTAACAATTACATAAGTAATAATTCTACTGTTGTGTATTATGATGTTAATCCATTTGATGTAAATTATACTTTTGAATTAAATCCAAAATTAACATCTACTCAGTGGATTAACTCTGGGTATTGGGTTTACTTATACGATATTGAATTCGACAATTCCTATGAACCAATTGATTCAGTTTTTTTAGAACCGTTTGATAATTATGGTTCTTCAAAAGATGAACGTTTTCAAAAAACTATCTCGGTTGATAAAGGTTTTAATCTTTTAAATATAGTAGCTTACTTTAGCTGGAACGAATAAGGTCAATCGATAATCAATGACATGGCTTTAAAGGTATTGCAATGGGCTTCTACAATATCATATATTTTTTCCGAATAGCCTCCACCCATTGAAGTTACTATTGGTATATTGTTTTTTTGTGCATATTCATATACCATTTCGTCTCTTTCTTTACATCCATTTCTAGAAATGTTTAACCTGCCTAATTTATCTGTTGATAAGATGTCAACACCTGAAATATAAAATATCATATCAGGATTAATACGATTACTTAATTTAATTAAATTTTTTTGCAATAGATTAAGGTATTTCAAATCATTAATACCATCCTCTAATTCAATGTCTAAGTCTGATTTTTCCTTTTTGAAAGGATAGTTTTTTTTACCATGCATACTAAATGTAAAAACCTTAGGCTCATTTTGCATTATGGATGCTGTTCCATTGCCTTGATGAACATCTAGGTCAATGATTAAGATTTTATCAAAAGAATAGTTTTGGATTGCATAAAAAGAGCTAACAGCAATATCATTCAAGAGACAAAACCCTTCACCACGATCTCTAAAGGAATGATGTGTACCTCCAGCGATATTAGCAGCAGCACCAAATTCTAATGCGTAATCAACACATCTGCGAGTACCATCAGTAATTATATATTCTCTTTGTATTAGCTCAACTGATAAAGGAAACCCTGTCTTTCTTATTTCACTTTTTGTAAGCCCTAAGTTGTTTAATTTATTAATGTATGAACTGTTGTGAGCATTTAAAAGCCATTTAATATCAATAGAATCAGGTTGAAATAAATTTTTACTATTGATTACACCTTCATAAATTAACTGCTCAGGAATCAGTTCGTACTTAATCATTGGAAACCTATGATTTTCAGGAAGATTAAGTTTGTAAATAGGTGAGTAAGCTATTCGAAGCATTAATAAAAATAGTAGTCTTTATTTATCATCTATAATCATTTCTGTGTGAAAATTAACAGAAACAACATTTCCAATACCAGCACTTTCGGTCATGCCAAATTGAGTTCTATCAATTTCGAATTCACCTTCAAAAATTGCAACATCTGTGTTTTCTAAATTTGTTGATGTTCCTAAAAAGTTAAAAGGGAATGAAAAATCTTTAGAAACACCCATCATCTCAAGTTTGCCTTTTGCTTTGTAACCATTTTCAGTTTTATCAATTGATTTAGATTTAAATACTATGTGAGGATAAGTTTCAGTATTAAAGTATTCTTCAGACATTAGTGATTTGTCTCTTTTTTCTTCATTGGTGAAAATACTACCGACATTAATTTTAACCTTAAATTTTGCTTCTTTGGGGTCTTTTTCTGAAACTTTAAAAAGAATATCAAATTGTTTAAAAAAACCTTTAGTATCAATTAATCCATCAATAGAAAAAGCTATTTCGGAATGATTGTTTTCATTCGATTTTTCTGACTTTAGATCTAGTCCTTTTAATATGCTGATATCGTTAGAAGGATTGTTTACATAAGATTTTTTTAGGTCACTTGTTGCTACATTAAAAAAATCATTTCTAAAAATATAAAGTAACGTTAATAATGAAATTAAAATGATAAAACTGAGCCTGAGTTTCTTTTTCATACAAATAGATATTTAATTTTTAATGAAAGTATAAAAAAACTTTATTAATTAGCTTTTCAATAAATCATAATTTCCAATCTAATTGTTTGACTATTATCCATACTTGTTTTTATTGCTTTTAGTAATTGTTTCATTTTTATACTCAAGTGTAGGTCATGGTGGAGCTAGTGGTTACCTAGCTTTGATGGTTTTATTTGATTTTCCAACTGAAAAGATGAAAATAACGGCACTTTTACTGAACTTATTTGTTGCTGCGGTATCTTTTTTAAATTTTTATAAAAAGGGTTACTTCAATAAAAATATTTTTTGGGTATTTGCCATTTCATCTGTTCCATTTGCATTAATAGGGGGATATATTGATTTTGATGTTTTGTATTATAAAAAAATTCTTGGTGTATTGTTGATTTTTGCAATTGTAAAAATCTTAAATATTATTAAACCTAATTCTAATAATATTCAAAAAGTTAAAAATTGGCTTGGATTATCTTTTGGAAGTATAATTGGTTTTTTTTCTGGGCTAATTGGTATTGGTGGTGGAGTTATCTTAACCCCACTAATTTTATTAATGAAATGGGGGGGGATTAAAGAAGCAGCTGCAGTCTCAGCATTATTTATTTGGGTTAATTCTGCTTCAGCAATGACGGGTCAAATAATTAGCGGTAAAACGTTACCTACTTATTTTATAGTTTTAGTTTTATTAGCTTTAGTTGGTGGTTTTCTGGGCTCATATTTTGGAAGTAGAAAACTAAATTCTTCTGTACTTAAAGTTATTTTAAGTACGGTTTTACTCATTGCTTCATTAAAACTTTTACTATCTTAGTGTATTACAAACACTTAAATTTTATTTAATAGTTTTTATGAAATATTTTTTCTTTCCTTTTGTGTTTTTTTTAGTGCTTATTTCTTGTGTTGAAACCAAAGAAAAATCAGCTATAATTCCTGATGCCTCAAAAAAAATAAATGTCCTCTACATTATGGCTGATGATCATGCATATCAATCAATTAGTGCTTATGGTCATAAGATTGGGTCAATAGCTCCAACCCCTAATATAGACCGATTAGCTAACCAAGGAGTGTTAATGAATGCTGCTTATTGTACTAATTCAATTTGTGGTCCTAGTAGATCTTCAATTTTAACAGGTAAATTTTCTCATTCAAATGGTTTTTATAAAAATGTTGATGGAGGTGATTTTGATGCAACTCAGTTGACTTTTCCAAAAATTTTTCAGAACAATGGATATGAAACTGCAGTAATAGGGAAATGGCATTTGGGTACTACTCCAACTGGGTTTGATTACTCCAAAGTATTGACTAATTGGGGGGGGCAAGGAACTTATTTTAATGCTCAATTTTGCATAAATGGTAAAGATACAATTGTTGAAAAAACAAGACATTCAACAAAGGTTATTGAAGACGATTGTATAGATTGGTTGTCTAACAGAGACACCTCTAAACCATTCATGTTAATGTATCAATTCAAGGCTCCGCATCGTGATTGGAGACCTGATTCCATGTATCATAGTTTGTTTGATGATGTTACCTTTCCAGAACCTGAAAATTTCAATGACAATTACGATGGAAGATTAGCAGCAAGTGAAAATATGATGGAAATTGAGAATCATTTAAATCGTAGAGATTTAAAACAAACGCCTC
>JBELEU010000107.1:0-7416 GCA_042093455.1 Crocinitomicaceae bacterium
CAAAACTGTTTTGTACGTTTCATCTGAAAAATTTACCCATCAATTTATTGATTCAGTAAAAAACAATTCAACTAATGATTTCATACACTTCTACCAATTAATTGATGTACTAATTATTGATGATGTTCAGTTCTTTTCTGGTAAAGAAAAAACACAAGACGTATTTTTCCATATTTTCAACCACCTTCACCAAACTGGCAAGCAGTTGGTGTTGACCTCTGACAAAGCTCCGGTTGAAATGCAAGGAATGGAGCAGAGACTTTTATCAAGATTTAAGTGGGGTCTTTCTGCTGATCTACAAATGGCAGATCTTGAAACAAGAATCGCCATTCTTCACAAAAAAATGTATGCAGATGGCATTGAATTACCATCTGAAGTTGTTGAATACTTGGCATACAGTATATCTAATAACATTCGTGAACTTGAAGGAGCCCTAATCTCCTTAATTGCTCAATCATCACTCAATAAAAAGTCAATAACACTTGACCTTGCAAAGCAAATGATTGACAAATTTGTTAAAAACACTGCAAGAGAAGTATCAATTGAATATATTCAAAAAGTTGTTTGCGACTATTTTGACCTACCTATTGAGTTGATGAAATCGAAAACAAGAAAAAGAGAGGTTGTTCAAGCCAGACAAATTGCAATGTATTTTTCTAAGAAGATGACCAAATCATCTCTTGCAAACATAGGAATGCATTGTGGAGGTAAAGATCACGCTACTGTTTTACATGCATGCAGAACAGTAAACAACTTATCTGAAACTGATAAACATTTCAGAGCTTATTTATCTGACTTAGAAAAGAAACTAAGCATCCAATAAAACCAATATAGTTTATGAAAAATATCCTGATGGTTTGTCTTGGAAACATTTGCAGATCACCAATTGCCCACGGGATATTAATCGATAAAGCTAAAAAACACAACATTCAGTTATGTGTTGATTCTGCTGGGACAGGTAGCTGGCACAGTGGCTCACAACCAGATAAAAGAAGTATAACTACAGCCAAAAAATACAATATTGACATATCAAATCAAAAAGCGAGACAAATCTCAACAATTGATTTAGACAAATATGATATCATTTTTGTAATGGATCAGCAAAATTACAAAGACGTTGTAAACCTTTGTGTAAATCCAGAACAAATAAAAAAAGTAAGACTAATATTAAATGAAGTAAAAAAAGATTCAAATGAATCAGTGCCAGATCCATATTATGATGAGATAAATGGATTTGAAAACGTATTCAATTTACTTAATAATGCATGTCAAAACATTATAAATAAACTAATAAAAGATGAATACTAAAGGAGAAATTTTTTTGATTCCCTCTCCAATAGAACAACTTGAGGAATACAATCTAGAATTTATTTCATCATTTGTCAAAGACACAATTAAAAGATTAGATTATTTTGCTGTTGAGAATGTTAGAACTGCAAGAAGATATATTAAAAAAATAGATAAATCTTACGACATTGATAAAGCAACATTCATAGTAATAAATAAAAAATCAACAGATCAAGACATAGTAGATGTTATTAGCGAACTGAAAAAAGGAAAAGATATTGGTGTTATTTCTGAAGCTGGATGCCCTGGAATAGCAGATCCGGGACAAAAACTATGCGAAAGAGCACATTACAACGAAATAAGAATAAGACCTTTAATAGGCCCAAGCTCAATAACATTAGCTTTAATGGCAAGTGGCCTTAATGGTCAAGAATTTAAATTTCACGGCTATCTTCCTATTAAAAAAGAAGATAGAAAAACAAGAATAAAAAAAATATCAAAAGAAAATGGATCCCATATATTTATAGAAACTCCCTACAGAAACGAAGAGTTAGTTGCAGATTTATTAACTTCATTAACAAATAAAAAAACAAAATTATGTATTGCGTACGATATTTGTGGATTAAATGAATCCATACAAACTAAAACAATACAAGAATGGTCCAATCAAAAAATCTCAATTAAAGGCAAACCGACAATATTTATATTTGGCAAATAATCTTTCAAAATGTTAACTGAATACACATATATAGGTGACTATAAAAACCCAACAATAAAACTAGGAACTAATGGTGAATTCGAATTTTCAGGAAGATCACTTCCAGAAAACTCAAAAAACATTTACCTACCAGTAATAGATTGGTTAAATAAATACAAAAATGCCCCTCAAATTTCTACCGTATTGAATTTTAAATTAGAATATTTTAACACTTCATCATCAAAGATGCTATTTGAAATATTTAAAATCTTAGAAGAAGTTAACAAAAACAAATTCAAAACAACAATAAATTGGTATCATGAAAAAGAAGATGAAGATTTTAAAATAGAAGCAGAATATCTAATATCCAATTTAGACCTTAATTTAACTTTTGTAGAAATCAATCAATTCGAATAAAATCTTATCTTATCCTTAAGCTCAAAAATAACGGAGTATAAGGGGGGATCATCACAGAGAATGCACCTTTATCATAAAAGGCAAAACTTGATGGCAGAATTGCACAAATAGAATCACCAGAGTTATATTTATTCAAAAGCAATTCAAAACCTTTTAAAAGTTGTCCTTGTTTATGTTTTTGAAAAAAATGAGGCTTGTTTGGATCAGTATTGAACAACAATCTTCCATTTAGATCACTTAATGTATAGTCAAGAATATAATAATCAGTAAAACTATCTAAAACCATTTGATAGTTATGAGTTTTATTGGTCACTAACCTACTATACATAGAATCAATAATAAAAATATCACTATATATTGAATCCCAATTTTTCCTTTCTGAATCCAATGCAATAGCTTCATTTTGAACAGCAGCCATTGTTAAATCATTGATGAAATAAAATTGAAAGTCACTGTTATATGAACTTATAAACCTCAAGTAAACTTTCACATTTTTATCAATTACAGGTTTATCAAATTTGAAAAAACAATTTGAAAATTTTTCCCAAGATGTTTCAAATGAAACACTATCACCTTCAATAATGTTTTGAAAAACACTTGAATAAAAAGAACTATAGATTGATGAATCATACAAGAAAGAAGAAACACCATTTAGACCACTATATTTTGAACTAAATATTAAATTACCAATAGTATCTTCAACAACTAAACTTAAATTAATAAAGTCACCTTTTTCTGCGGAAGAACCAAAATTAGAAACGTCATGAAATACAATATCAATGTCATTATTAGTTCTTATAACCCCGTCAGTATCTTGTTTACAAGAAATAAATAAAAAATAAAACGATATCAGAAAGCTAATTCTTAACATCAATAACGCTCAAAAAATATAAAACTGGTGATAAAGGAGGTATTTTATCAATATTTCCAGCGATTCCATGTGCTAAAAAATGAGGTAACACCACAATTGCACTGTCCCCTTCTTTCAAATAAGTAATTGCTTCATGTAAACCAGATTCAACTAAAGATTTTTCAACTTTAAAAACAGCAGAACCAAATTCATCTGAGGAATAACACAGAGTTTGATTAACATCTAAAAGTCTTACTTCATAATTAATTGTTACTTCATCTTCAAAAGATGGAAACACATTGCCGTCACCATTTTTAACTATGGAATAAAAAACTCCTGAATTAGTTTTAACCATGTTCCAACCTTGTCTTTTACAATATGTTTCTATTTTAAAAGATTCATCCAAAGACCAACTTTTATTTAAAGCAATAGACTGATCGTTATCTAAGATCTTAATTTCTAGTTGATCATTTTGTTTAAATGAAGTGTCAACTCCATTTTGACAAGAAAAAAACAACATTGATAAAAAAAAAACAACCCTATTCAATTTAAGAATTTATGTAAATTATCAATTAAAGTTTCGGTAACTAAAGTCAAATCACCGCTAGTTGCGGCACCTGCAGCGTTTTGATGACCACCGCCACCATAAAACTTCTTTGAAAATTGATTAACTTTAATGGCGCCCTTTGATCTAAAAGAGATTTTAATGATATCATTATCCTCCCTCAAAAAAACTGCTGTTTTGACACCCTCTATGGATAAACAATAATTAACAAGTCCTTCAGTATCACCCTTCTTGTAATTAAACTGACTCAACTCTTTATTTGACAATGATAAGTAAGCAACAGAAAGTGAATTGATAACTTTAATGTTTTTTAGAGCATGACCAAGCAAGTGTAATTTATCTAAACTATTTTGATCATGAATATTTTCATGAATTAAAGAATGATTTAATCCAAGGGTCAACAAATAAGAAGCTGCATCATGTGTTTCTGCATTAACACTTGAAAACTTAAAAGAACCAGTATCAGTAACGATTCCAGTATATAAACATTCAGCTATATTTATATCAATTAATTTTTTATCTCCATTATCACAAATGAATTTAAAAAGCAATTGACAAGTAGAAGAAATTTTGGAATCAATTACTTCATATTTAGAAAAATGTTGAGGATCTGTATGATGATCAATAACTAAAACTGGAGAATTTGAGTTTAATATTTCACTCTCTAAAGTTTTACCCACCCTAGATACATGATTAAAATCTAGACAAATAATTAAATCACATTTATTAAAAGCATCAGTAACTGATGAACTATTCTGATTTGCAATTAATAAATCATCGATTCCAGGCATCCATTCGTAAAATCCAGGAAATTGGTCTGGAACAATTGGAGTTGAGTTAACGCCTATTTTATTTAAATAATGATAAAAGGCTAAAGTAGAACCTAGAGAATCGCCATCAGGCCCTTGATGAGACACAATGACAACATTATTTTTAGCTGTAAGTAAGTTTTTCAAAATAAAAATAAAAAACCCTCGAAAGAAGGTTTTTAAAAAGTTATCTACTAAAACCAGAAACAATTCCTGGTTGATGCTCAATCAACAATCCAACACAGGCATATGTACTTCCAGATAATCCAGAAGACATTTCTGATTCACCTCCTTCAGGTAAGTAAACTTTAATATTTAATTTCCTTGTAGATCTTGATTGAAAAATAAAATCCTGACTCATTTCATCTTCAGTATTGTCATACCAAATTTGTTCAACTTTATTATAAACACGCTTTTTCGTTGTTTTTGCAACTTTTTTTACACCATCTTCAAAACCGTCTTCATCGTAAACTGGCTCTTCAACATAAGTAACAACATCTTCCCATGCTGCTTCTGTTAAGTTCTCAGTTATTTTAAATTCAAAGCTACCGTTCAATTCAGGATGAGAAGGAGAACACAAAGAAAATCTATATTCCATTCCTTTGTAGACCACTATAGTTACGACAGATGTATCACCCATTTCAAAAGCTCCACTATGACTTTGCATATTTCTTGTAAAACCCATTCGTTTGCCTACAGGACAAAATTGAACTGTATTGTAGCATTCTTTTTGATTCTGAGCCAAAACCATTAAAGGAGACAACATCATTGACAATCCTAAAATGTATATTAAATTTTTCATTTTTCTAGTTTACCGTATTTAAATAATTAAAGGCTTCCTTCAATAATTGAGTTTCTAAGTTCTGAAACCAATTTTTTCAACTCAGCATGTTGTTCAGCGTTTATTGTCAAGACATCTCCGCCTCCTAAAACAACAACATCTTCACCGTGATCTTTTTCAATAGTTGTAGTTAACTCATCTTCAAGAGAAACATATTCTAAAGAATTTAATAATCCTTCAATTGATGACATTTCGCTTAAAATATCATTTATGTCTTCATTTTGCAATCTTGTTGCAAAAACCATTAGATTACTCATTGTTAATTTTTGATCAGCAATTCTACTTGAAAGCTCTGAACCTTCTTCAAAGTCAGCAACGTTCAGCATTATATTAAGACCTTCAACCCAACCTCCCATAACAATCATTCCAAGAACATCAGCTCTATCATTTTGCTCTAAGTAAGAATACGCCTTGTAATATGTTTCATTTGAAAGATAAAACAAAGAATCACCATTAGCAGCCTCCATATTGCTTTGAATTCTTGACATTATCGCTTCATCTAAAGCATTTTCAACACCTAAATCAGCAGATAGTTTTTTTATGGTTTCGAAGTAATCTGACGCATCATTTGAACTACCTAAACTCGAAGCATAAGCTAAATCAGCAGCATAAACTCCAAAATTTAATGCTTTTGCACTTTTAGTTGAGTAAGAATTTACATTAGCAATATCATTAACAACTGTGTTATCGTATTTAATATCAGCATATTTTAAAACAGCAAATAATTCGTTTGGAGTAGGAACTTGATATGAGATTCCATCATCAACGATTGTTTCAGATACAATATTTTCTTCAATTTCAACTACTACTTCATCAGTTGAACTTTCAGAGTTACTACTTTCACATGAGAAAAAAGTTCCAACTAAAAAAGAAAGAATTAATGTTTTGGCTATGTTTTTACTAATCATTATTATTATTTTTTTACTAAGAAAACGAATTTGAGCAAAGGAACAAAATAAATAAATATCAAATTCATCTAAGAAGCATTTTTTCAAGTCCTTCAATGTGTTTATTAAACGCTTTTTTACCCTCTAAGGTTACTTTATATGTAGTTAATGGCTTTTTACCTATGAATTGTTTTTTAATTTCTAAGAAATTTATTTTATCTAGAGCATTAATATGACTAGCTAAATTTCCATCTGTTACTTCAAGAAGGTTTTTAATTTCTTTGTAGCTGATCCATGAGTTTACGCAAAGAATTGCCATAAGGCCAAGTCTAACCCTAGAATCAAATGCTTTATTTAGTTGGTTAAAACCTTCCATATACTATTTATCGTATGTCAAATAAATATAGAATCCAAAAAACACATGACAAACACCAAAACCTAATACCCAGAAAAACAATCCAGTGCCCATAAAATAGGACGCAACAATTCCTAGGATAAGTTCTAAATAACCCAATATTTCTAATTCTGAATAAGTATGCTTACTTGCACTTATAAGACCTAAACCGTAAAAAATTAAAGTTACAGGCGCAACTAACCCTAGAACCTCATGATGAATGAGAAACATGGAGAAAATTCCACCCGCAAAAAGAGGAACAAAAAGTGACCTTAATGCTCTCCCAAATGTTGGGTTAAATAAATTTACACCTTCCTTTTTAGCTTTTATTCTGCTAAATAAAAACATCACAAATAGAGAAACCAAAAGAATCACAGAAGAAATCATAACTAGTAATGTCATTTTCAAATAAAGTTCATCTTTATTTCCTTTGTCGTTTATCAGTTGGGAATAGGAAACAAACTCACCATCTTGAATTGAAATTCCAAAATCAAAATAAATTAATGCTGCACCTATTATGGCTATGATACCAGAAATAACTATTGATATACCTGAGATACTTGAGAACTTAGATGCTTTCTCCATCATCTCTTTGATGGTTGAAATATCTTTGTTTGTTTCTGAATGCTTCATAACTTAAAATTACTTTGTTTTTCAAAGTTAGGAAAT
>JBELEU010000108.1:0-2057 GCA_042093455.1 Crocinitomicaceae bacterium
TCCAACCATCACCATAGGAATCTTGCATATCAAATACATAATGGCATTGTGAATTAACTGCTAAAAAAGGAATTATAAGTAGCAGTAATAAAGATGTTTTTTTCATTTTAAGTAATAATTTTATGCTTTTAAATTACAACTATTAAACTAAATTACCATAATGTATTTATAATTAGTCTTTGTTTTTTAACATATGATAAATCTAAAAATTCAATAATAATAAAATGAAGAGATGCAATTGGCCAAGCAACGATGCATTAATGACAAAATACCACGATGAAGAGTGGGGTAGGCCAGTATTCGAAGATTTTAAGCTATTTGAATGCTTAACTTTAGAAGCTGCTCAAGCTGGATTAAGTTGGAAGACAATTCTCTATAAAAGAGAAAATTATAAGGAAGCATTTGATGCATTCAATTACAACACAGTATCTAAATACGATGAACAAAAAGTAGAAGAATTGATGAACAATAAAGGAATAGTAAGAAATAGATTAAAAATCAATGCTACCATTAACAACGCTCAACAAATAATTAAGCTTAGAACTGAATTTAAAAGCTTCAGCAATTACATTTGGGGGTTCACCAATAATAAAATCATCAACAACAAATTCGATTTTGAAAAAGAAATACCCTCTAAATCAAGCTTATCTGATTTAATTAGTAAAGATTTGAAAAAGAGAGGCTTTAAATTTATTGGAACAACCATTATTTATGCTTATTTGCAGGCGATTGGCGTAATAAACGATCATATAAATCAATGTAATTTTAAATAAATGAAAGCAATTGTAATTGGTTCAACAGGTGCTACAGGGATTGAGTTAATAAACGAACTTTTAAAGGATGAATATTTTACAGAAATAAGGACATTTTCAAGAAGCTCTTTAAAAATAAAACACCAAAAATTAACGGAATATTTAATAGACTTTAATCAAATTCAAAATTACAAAGATGAAATAAAGGGGGATGTGCTTTTTTCGGCTTTGGGTACTACTAAAAAAGATGCAGGAAGTAAAGAAGCTCAATATAAAATTGACTTTACCTATCAATATGAATTTGCTAAATTGTCCTCAGACAATGGTATTGCTAAGTATGTATTGGTTTCATCAATAGGAGCCAATGAGAAATCGGCAATTTTTTATCCTAAAATGAAAGGAGCATTAGAAGAAGCTGTTAAAAAACTAGATTTTAATAACATACATATTTTTCAACCTCCAATGTTGATTAGACAATCTGAGAAAATAAGAAAAGTAGAAAAAAATGGCATTGCAATTATTAATAAACTGAATGCTGTTGGGTTGTTTAAATCTCAAAAGCCTATGTCTGTAAGTTTGCTGGCCATTAAAATGGTTAAAGTATTAAAAAGAGACTCAACAGATGATATAAATACATATTTACCTCATAATATATTTAACCTTTGATTAATAAAGAAAGACCAAAAATAAACGTAGAAAATAGGAGAGAGGTTCATTTGCAATCAGAACTGTTTCAAAATGAAGTATTGCGACCCATTTTGAAGATGCAACACGACATAACACTAAAAATATTCCACAATCACATTGATAAATCGTCTATTAAATGGAATCAACTCAATCAAATTAAAAAAGTGAAATGTATTGATGATCAATTATCCAAAAACGGACAAATCAAGCATTTAATTATTGGATTAATAGTAGGGCAATTCAATGACTTAGAAATAGATCAATATTTAAGGAATGCTAAAGAATACAACAAACGTATAATTCAAATGTCAAAGCAAAGAATACAATCTACCATTAACTTGTAACAACTATTTATATCCAGAAAACTACAAATATTTTCTGCAGTTCATTCTGTGAATTTTTGATCCAACATAAGGGCGATCTTTTTTGTTTTAACTCTTTTTCTAATACAGATATAAATTCAGAATAAGTCAACCAATTAACATATAGCTGAGGCTCTAAAAGCCAGTCTAGTTTTGAAGGAATATAAAATAGGGTAGTCTTCAATTTTTCAACTTCTTCATAACTTAAATAAAAACCTTTAATACACTGATTGTTAATCAATTCAAACTTATTATT
>JBELEU010000108.1:2157-7376 GCA_042093455.1 Crocinitomicaceae bacterium
AACTTAAATAAAAACCTTTAATACACTGATTGTTAATCAATTCAAACTTATTATTTAACATGTTAAATGGCACAAACAACTGTGCTTTAAACAGTACTTTTTGTTGAAATAATTTGGAACTTAAACCCAATTGATTAATTATGTATTTTGCTTTAGGATGTTTTAAAATTGGGAACTGCTTTGTTTTTAATTTTTCAATTTTTTTAGACAACCAATCGTTTCTGTTTGGCCCAATCCATTTATCTATTTCAGATGTTTTAATAGAAGGATCAAAGAGGTAAAATTTGTAGACGATTTCCAAATGAATGAAATCATTTAAATGCTTAATTAATGCGTCTATTTCACCAACTGTCACCTTATCGTCAATTACCTGTATGTTAGAAGCAACAACATCAATAAATTCATTTTCAATCAATTCATTTAAAACAAAATGCTCAATCAGTTTACCAAGTCTGATTTCTGTTATTGAACTATTTATGAAATGACTATTGACTTTACTTTCAAGTTCAAATTGCTGTAAACCCCCAATTAAATCATCTTTCCACAATTGTTGAGTTTTTAAATACCCTTGATACCTTAATTGTATGTTGCTTTTGTTCATCAATTTTAATCGATTCTAATATACTAAACAGTATTTTAATTCTGTTACATTTGCTGTGTGGGATTAACAAACAACGATATTTTTAAAAAATTAAGAGTTGCACATAAATTACGTGATACTGATATCATCGAAATATGTGCTTTAGTAGATTTTAAAATCACTAAAAGTGAATTGGGCGCTTTCTTTAGGCACGAAGATCACGAAAAATATGTAGACTGTGGCGATCAAATACTTCGTAATTTCTTAAATGGTTTGGTTATTCACCTTAGAGGGCCTATGCCTGATAAAGTTAAAAAGGACTAGATTAATATTAAATGAAACTCTGTTTTATCTGATAACTTTGTCTTATAATTAATATTATGTTAACCATGGCTTATTAACGTATAACCTACTATAGCTAATCAATCAAATAAAAATCACGCATACTAAGATTAATTAAATGTACATCAGTATAATAGAATCTTAGAACATCTAAAAAATCATAACCAAGATCAATCATCTTTATGGCTCCTTCTTGTGACAAACCTACACCATGTCCAAAACCTTTCCCATTAAATGTCAAAACATTATCCTTTTCAGAAATGCTAAAATATGTACTCTTTAATTTCCAATCAGATCTAATATCTTTTAATGGTATTTGATATACCCAATCAATTAAATATTTGTGACGAATTTCCTGATTGAAATTACATGCAGCATTTACTGCTTCTGGATTATCAATTGGGAATTTATAGTTGGTTTTCAAGTAATTTAACCATTTGGTTTTATTGATTTTTTTGACCCAAGAATAATTATGACAATCTACAGAATATGGATCGTGAATACTTCTCAAATAAGGCAATGCTTTTAACCAAACATCTTCAACATTATTAGTTTGCCCTCCACTATTCGAAAAATAAGCTGCAGTTATGTAATCCATATTTTCGTCAACAAGCACTAAATCTTTCGTCTCTTTTACAGCGCTTTCAATGATTTTGTCTTTGTACATATTTCCTTTGTAAACCTGACAATTCACCAAATCAGTCAAATGAAAACCTTCATGTAAAAATTTATACTGGTTTTTGAGGGCGTAAGTTCTGCTAATAACTGCTTGTACTTTATAAAAGTCTTTTGTACGATTTAAACCAACTTCAGATTCAAGAACTCCTATTATGTATTTTTCTAAATTAATTTCATTTACAAGCGTTAAAAGGCCATTTTGAACAAATACTTTAAGTTTTGCGTAATACTTTCTTTCTTTGAACCCAGGAATTAAACCAGTTACGGTAAATATAGCATCTTCGTTATTTGGAGTAAAATATAATGTATCAAAAACTGCAATTGAATTATCTGTCAAACTAACCTTAACCTTACTATTTTGGCAATAAATTTTAACGCTTTCACCTTTTACAAAGTTTAATGTATCAGAAGAATAAATAGAATAAGAACCAGAATCTACTTTAAAAGAAACCTGTTTTATCTTAACATTCCTAAGAATGCCAATTCTCATCTCTTTTGCTGAGTAAGAAGTTGAAAAAGCAAAAATTAAAACTAATAATAAAGCTATGTAGCTATGTGTACATTTCATAACAGGAGGTAAAATTAACGTAAGAATTTTTGAAAAAAGTATTAAAACCCAATAGTTTTTAACATCTCATTTGCGGTAAGTCTTGATGCACCACTTCCTCCGCAAATATTAACTAAATCTGCATAATCTTCATAAATTACCTTTTGACTTTCTTCATTGAGAATATTATTCAATTCATTAGTTAAATTAATTACATTCAAGTCATTCTGAATCAACTCTTTAACAGATGGTTTATCTAATATTAGATTTACCAATGATATGTATTTAATATTTCTGACTAACATTTTAGCTATCTGATATGAAAACCAACTACTCTTGTAACAAACTACTTGAGGAACGTTAAAAAGTGCAGTTTCTAGTGTTGCAGTACCTGACGTAACAAGAGCTACATGAGAATAATTCAACAAATTATAGGTGTCTCCAAAAATAACCTTTACTCTATTATTAGTGTACTTATCATACAAATCAGCTTGTAGATGAACACCTCCTATTACAATTTGATGATCTATCATTTTATCTTCAACAGCAGCCAACATTACTGGAAGTTTTTTAATTATTTCCTGTTTTCTACTTCCAGGTAATAAAGTAATTATAGGTAGATCATTTAAGTTGTTTTTTGCAAAAAAAGTAGTTTTAGGAATGGCTTTATTTTTTTTGAAATCATGAACTGCATCAATTAATGGATGCCCAACATAAGTTACATCTATATTGTGCTTTTTGTAAAAGTTTTTCTCAAAAGGCAGTATAACAAATAATTTAGTTACAAAATTTCTTATTTGTTCAACACGTTTTTCTTTCCAGGCCCAAACTTGAGGTGAAATATAATACACAATAGGAATTGAGAAATTAGAAACATATTTAGCAATTCTCATATTAAAACCAGGATAGTCAACTAGAATTAATAAATCGGGGGAATATTCAATTATATCAGACTTACAAAATTTAAGATTTTTAAGGATAATTTTAATATTCTTAATTACCTCCCAAAAACCCATATAATTTAAGTCTTTGTAATGTTTTACAATGTCTCCCCCAGCCTCTTTCATTAAATCACCTCCCCAACATCTAAATTCAGCATCATTGTCTTTTAATAAAATTTCTTTCATCAAATTTGAAGCATGTAAATCGCCTGACGCTTCTCCTGAAATAATATAATATTTCATCTGTAATTAATAGATAAAAATAAATGTTATTGCAGTAAGAATTAATGTTAGACCAACAAGTCCTTTTGAGAATTGATCTAACTTGTATTGAAAGAAGCCAAAATAAAACAACAACATGTTTGGCAACATACAAAACACCAAAGTACTTTGTCGAGAGTCAGCATAAATATCTCTTGTTAAATCAGGAACTAAGTCAGAACTTTGGGTAAATATTTGCCAATAAGTACTAAGACTCATTTCAGAACCTTTAATAAAAAAACTAATAAAAAAACCAAGAATTGGGAGTGTTAAGCCCATTATAGCTCCGTGTTTAAATGTATCAAACCTTTTAATCTTTTTGTTTTTCATAATTCAAATCCTTGTTTTTTTAAATTTTCAATAGATGAATGACAAGTCATGTCAAATTGTGTAGGTACTATGGTAACGTAATTGTTTTCCAGAAAATACACATCACTATTATTGGGTTTTTTCTCTGTTGAACCAAAAGAGCCAGTGAGCCAATAGTAATCTTTTCCTAATGGATCAGTTCTTTTTTCAAAAGTATCGTCCCAAAAGGCTCTCCCCTGCCTACAAACTTTTATTCCTTTGATATTATTTATTGAAACATCAGGAATATTAACATTTAAACAAGTACCTGCTTCTAAACCATTTTCTAAAATATTTTTTGTGATTTTATTGACTATTATTTTGGAAGCAGTAAAATCAGCTTTACTACTGTAATCAGTCAATGAAAAGCCAACACTTTTAATTCCTTCAAGTGCTCCTTCGACAGCAGCAGACATAGTACCGGAATAAAGAACATTGGTACTTACATTAGAACCGTGATTAATTCCTGATAAAATCAAATCGGGCTTTCTCCCATTAAGCTGGTACAGACCCATTTTCACACAATCTACTGGAGTACCAGTACAACAAAAGGCATTAATTTTACCAAAAAAATCAGTTGGATAACATTTTAATGGATCATTAACAGTTATAGCATGACCCATTCCTGATTGAGGACGATCTGGAGCAACAATAAATATTTCTCCTAATTCTTTAACTGATTCAACCAATGCAGTTATTCCACTTGCATTGTATCCATCATCATTCGTTATTAGAATTAAAGGTTTATTCATAGCAGCTAATTTAGTTATTATTGAAGTTTTGGCATTATATTTGAATATATTGTTTTAAACATAAATCATGAATTTCAAATCCTTAGCATTAAACTTAATTATTTCTTTTTCTCCTTTACTTTTTTTAGGACAAAATATTATTACTTCAACTAAAACAAATATTGACCATGTAACTGTCTTTAATAACGGTGCTGAAATCAATAGAACAGGAAGAGTTAAGTTAAACAAAGGAGCCAATGAAATTATTATTCAAAAGCTTTCACCTTACATCAAGGATCAAACTATACAAGCAAAAATTGCCGATAATGATATTATAATTAGTTCTGTAAACCACTCTAAAAATTATTTAGCTGTAGCTGAAACACAATCAAAAGAATATAAAACATTAAAAGACAGTTTAGAACTAATGGAATATAAACTTAGGGTTAGAGAAGTTCACTACAGCGTTTATAAGGAAAAAAAATCACTTCTTGATAGAAACAAAAACTACTCTTATAAAGAGTTTATAATTGATGATTTGATTGAACTAAGCGAATATTTTAGTGAACAAATGTTTGAAATTGAAACTAATTTAATGGAAGCAAAACACAGTATGATTCAAATCAACAAAACTATTGAAAACTTAAATTCCCAATTGAATGAAATTCAATTGAATAACAAAAACAGTTCAGCAAGTGAAATCACAATTCAAGTTTCATGTAAAGAAAGTAAAACCGTTGATTTTTCATTAAAATACAATGTTTCTAATGCAGGATGGGCTCCCATATACG
>JBELEU010000109.1:0-7280 GCA_042093455.1 Crocinitomicaceae bacterium
AAATGATCAACTTTATCTAAAAGTCTTGAAATGATGGTTATTTTAGAGGAAACTTTTGCACCTCCAACAATAGCAGTTAATGGTTTTTTATCGCTATTTAAAACTTGATTCACACTATTAATTTCATTTTCTATTAATAGACCGAACATCTTATTTTTTGGGAAAAACTTTGAGATAATTGCCGTTGATGCATGAGCTCTATGAGCAGTACCAAAAGCATCATTAATATAAACATCACCGTGATTAGCCAGTTTTGATGCAAAATCAATATCACCAGTTTTTTCTTCTTTATAAAACCTAAGATTTTCCAATAAAAGAACTTCTCCATTGAGTAACCCTTTCGAAGCTAAAAAGGCTTCATCACTGATACAATCATCAACAAATTTGACTTCTTTTTCCAGAAGGATAGACAAGCAGGAAAGTATTTGTTTTAATGAAAATTCAGCTTCTGGTTTATCCTTAGGTCTTCCCATGTGAGACATTAACACAACACTTCCACCATCGTTTACAATTTTTTTAATGGTTGGCAAGGCAAGTCTTATTCGAGTGTCATCACTAACCTCCTTCGTTGATTTATCCAATGGTACGTTAAAATCAACTCTAATTAATGCCTTTTTACCACTAAAATTATAGGTTTTAAAATTCATAGTTTTTAAAAATGGAATACAAATATAATAATTGAAAAAAACCAATAGACTTATTTTTTATATTCCTCAACTTGATATATTTATAAAAACTTTAAAAATGAAATTAATTTCTTGGAATTTAAATGGAATTAGAGCCGTTGCAAAAAAGGGGCTGAACGAAATTATTGAACATATGAATCCTGATGTAATTGGATTTCAAGAAACAAAAGCACAAGATCATCAAGTTCAAGAAGCATTAGAAAACCTTAATGGATATCATATCTACAGCAATAGTGCTGTTAAAAAAGGATATAGTGGAACTGCTATATTGTCTAAAACTAAACCTATCCGTGTTATTAAAGGAATTGGCATTGAAGAGCATGATCAAGAAGGAAGAGTGTTAACTGCTGAGTTCTCTGACTTTTACTTTGTTACAGTATATGTTCCGAACAGCGGAGGTGATTTACATAGATTATCTTACAGAAAACAATGGGATTCAGACTTTTTAGCATTCATTAAAAATTTAGAAAAAGATAAAATAGTTTATGTCTGTGGAGACTTAAACGTGGCTCATCAACCCATAGATTTAAAAAACCCAAGTTCAAACTACAACAAAACACCTGGCTACACCCAAGATGAAATTGATGGAATGAATACATTTATTGACAATGGATTAATCGACACATTCAGATATTTCAATCCTGACACTGTGAAGTATTCATGGTGGAGTTATCGTTTTAATTGCAGAGCCAAAAACATTGGCTGGAGATTGGATTATTTCTTAACTTCAAAAAAAGGATTGGATACAATTAGTGAAACATTTATTTTAAACGACATAATGGGTTCAGACCATTGTCCAGTAGGAATTAAAACAAAATAAACCATGACAAAAAAATTTATTATTAGCTTATTTTTTATTCCGTTAAGTATTTTTTCAATTCATGCTCAAGATCAAATAGAAAACTCAGATTTTGAAAATTGGGAAAACATTGGATCTTCTGATGAGGAACCCAATGATTGGAGTTCAGTTAAAAGCTCTGACAATACATTTCTTAGCAATACTGCTCCTCAAGTTATTTCTAGAAGCAATGATTCTCATTCTGGAAGTTATTCTTTAAAGTTAAAGAATGAAACTATTTTTGGTATTGTAGCAAATGGTATAGCTACCACAGGAAGAGTTCATGCAGAGACCAACCCCAATAATGCTTATGTGTATACCGATCAAAACAACACAGAATACAATCAAAATTTCACAAACAAACCAGACAGTTTAACAGGTTGGTATAAATACAACCCCCAAGGCAATGACAAAGGAGATATTCAAGTTTTACTTCATTCAGGATATACTGAAATGCCAACTAGTGATCAATCCAACTGGATTGGAATAGCAAAAAAAGAATTTAGCGGCACTAACACAAACTGGATGAGATTCAGTGTTCCATTTAACTATTTAAACAATTCGACCCCATCTTATATTCTTTCGGTTATCAGCTCAGGAGATAGTACTATAGCAATAGATGGAAGTGAGTTATTAATAGATGACTTAGGGTTAGTTTACAATACAAATAGCAATGTGAATGTATCTTCTAATTTATTTTCTAAATGTGAATTGTGGTTCAATAACAATGTAATCTACTTTAAAAACTTGAACAATGACAATGATTATTTTCTAAAAGTATATGACTTAACAGGAAAAGAAATAGTAAATAGCAAAATTAATTCAGCCGATTCGAATTATGACTTTCATGATTTAAGGAATGGTGTTTATATAGCAGAACTATACAACATTAATAATAAGAAAAGAAAAATTATTAAAATACGTAAGTAGCTATTTCAATGAATTCATTTTTTTTGAAAAATCTTCTACAACTTTAATTTGATTGTCTACTTCATTCTTTTTGGCTTCTTGACTAGAAATATTTGACTTAATATCATCTTCGGCTTTCATAATAGATTTTTTCCAATGTTCAATATCATTTTCAAGTTTTTCCTTGTTCTTAACTAAATGATCAAATTCTTTTGACAACTGATTCTTTTTATGCTCTTCTTCTTTAACAATATGACGTAAACCTGATTTAGTAGCATCATTTGCAAATTTCAAAAGAAATTTATCAAACACCTTTGATTGGTCAGGATGGTCACTATGAGACAAATAAGCACCACCAAGATCAATTGCAACAACAAATTCAATATAATTTGACTTTTTCACACAAATAGCATAAGTATCAAATGTATTGTCTCCCATGTTCTTGAATGTAACATTATCAGCAAAAAACTCATGTTTTTTCTCATCTACTTTTCCATTCCAATCTTTCATAATCTTTTTCCATTCTTTTTCAACGTCATGAACGGTTGATTCGTAAATATTAACCTTAAAACTATTTTTTTGACCGTCCTTAAATGAACTATTTGATTCAGAAACATCAAATTTATATTGACCAAAAAAATTAGAAAATGGAATAACTAGAATTATAATAAGGCATATTAGTTTTTTCATAATGGTTGTTTGATATCTTCTTTTTCAAGTTGAAACTCTAAAAAGTTAGTTGGTTTAGGATTGCTAGTTTTTAAATGCATGTTTATTTGGAAGCCTGTAGAACTAGATAGTAACCCACCCTTTAGGTAAAATGTTTCGTATCCCTTTTTAATGGCTTTTATATTGACTGTTAACCCTGTAACATCTGCTACCAAAACATCAGCAACACCCTGATTGTTAGTCCAACCAGATCCCAAAACTAGATCATCATCAAGTACAATGACTTTAACTGAGTCTAGTGGCTGATTATCGCAGGATACTGTAATACTAATGGTATTTTTTTCATCGAAATTATAATTAATACTTTTCATTCCAAAAGAAGGAATTGAAATGGTCATAATTAAGGTTAATAACAAAATGCTTTTTTTCATTTATTGTAATTAAATGTATTTTTTGTAAGGATTAAAATTAGAGATTAATTGAATTTTTGAAATTTTTAATTGACTAATTTTTAGCTAAAATACAAAATCAAATTTTCTTAATCCAACCTTCTTGATTATAATCACTCAAAGCTTTTGACGCTTGGCCCATTGAATCATGAAAACCTAAACTAACCCAGAACAAACTTTTCCCATTAAAAACTACTTTACATTCAGCATGTGAATCATCAATTAATTGATCTCTCATGTGAATTGCATTTATTTTATCTTTAAATGCACCTATAATCACCAAATAATCTTTTTCTATTTCAGACAAGTCGTACACTTCAATTGCATTGGGCTGAATTAATGAATCAATTTGGAGTTCATTTTTATTTTGAAGTAAAGAATCTGAATCTGATAAATCAATTAATTTTTCTGTAGAAATTTCCAATGTATCATTGGCTATTATTAATTGTTCTTCATGATTAATTATCAAAGTTTTCTCTACATCCAAATAAAACATTGAATAAATAGTTAAGCAACCAAAAACAACAATTGAAGGAATTAAAATCAATATTTTTTTCTTTCTTTTCTTTTTATCTAAGTGTTTATTTTCAGAAGACAAATCATTTAAGCTCATATCAAAATACCTTAACAGTTAAATATACATTTTTAAGTGGCCTATCTTTCCCATCGGTCCTCATTAAACTAATTTTATCTACAACACTCATTCCTTTTATGACTTCTCCAAACACAGTATATTCATTATCTAAGTGTGGGTTTCCACCATATTTGTTGTAAACAATTCTATTTTTTTTAGGGATTTTAATATTGTAGGTTAATTCAAGTTTATCCATGTATTTATCTGTAATAGGACCTTTTTGGACTATAAAAAAATTATATGGACTTGATGATAAATCTTTTTTAGAAGGATCTTTATAATATTGCTCTTTTACAGCCATAGCTAAGGCTCCTCTTTTGTGAAGATGATTGGTAGATATTTCAGAAGGCACTCTATAAAAACCAATTTTAGCCATTTTTTGAAAAACATTGTCTTTATCACTATTACCTCCTTGAATCATGAAGTTATTGATTACTCGATAAAATAAAGTTGAGTCAAAAAATTTCTTTTTAGCCAACATTATAAAATTAGCTCTATGAAGTGGAGTATCATCATATAAACTTATATGAATATCGCCATATATAGTTTTAATTATAACATTTTTTTCTTTGTTAATCTGACCATATTTTACAAGTTTAGATTTTACATTAGAGTTAGTTATTAAATTTAAATTCGGTTTTATTTTAATCGACTTATTGGGTGTTTCAAGAGTTATGTTATTTTTTATATTTTTTGATTTGGGAATAGTACTTTCAAAAAAATCCTTTGGAGGTGAATCATTACATGAGTTGAATGAAACTAAGAAAATTGATATATAGATTATATTTTTCAACTAAATAAAACTATGTACAATGAGATAACTACTAAAGAAGAAATACTAGAAACTACATAAGAAAAGAAAATATGTAAACTGTTAGGCCCCTTTGAAAGAAGAGTTACAACAGGCAACAATAATAAAACTAAATACACATAAAAAGCTTTATAAAATGAAGAGTGGTTAAAGAACCTAATAAAATCATTTCCTTCTTTATAAGACAAGTATATTTTTTGATTAAATAATGGAGTTGACTCACAGTAAAAAACACTTGCCCCAGAAACATTAAGACTAGAAATATCAACTGTATTTAACGAGAAATCACCAAACTTTTCATCTGAATTTGAGTTGGTTGAAAAAAGGTTTAGAATCATTTTTTCTGATTGAAAATCAAAAACTTTAGCACTATAATTTACTTCGACTGCATTTGTTGATAATATTAAAAAATCAATTACAATCAGTAAGGCACTAAAAATTGATATCCAGCTAATTAAAGGTGACAACCAACTCATAAAGCTATTTTGCAATTGAATAAAAGATATTTCATTAATTCTTTCTTCTTTTATTTTTTTTAAACGAGCATAGTTTCTTGCCCATTCCATTCGTTTTTCATACTGTTCTTTATCAAATTTTTGTTTGTTAACATTTACATTAGATTTGGGATCAAGTTCATGATGATCATCAGTCAAAAAAGCGTATGCCTCGTTTATTTTAATGAATTTTTTTTGAGCATCCGATGAATTATTTCTATCAGGATGATACTTCATAGCAAGTTTACGGTATGCTTTTTTAACCTGTTCACTTGATGAATCTTGAGGCAATCCTAATACTTTGTAATAATCTTTGTACATATCTTATTAAAATAAACATATCATTTTTAACTGAGATGAAAAAATTATAGTTATTTATTTGCTTAATTTCTATATTTGAAAAAGAAAAAAAACATTTATGTCAAATAATCTACTTAAAGGAAAAAAAGGAATAATTTTTGGTGCACTGAATGATATGTCCATTGCATGGAAAGTTGCTGAAAGAGCTCACGAAGAAGGAGCTTCATTTGTGCTTACAAATGCACCTATTGCAATGAGAATGGGAGCAATTAATGACCTAGCTGAGAAAACAAATTCTAAGGTTATACCTGCTGATGCTACTTCAGTTGAAGATTTAACTAATCTATTCAATGAAGCACAAACTCATTTAGGTGGTAAAATTGATTTTGTACTACATTCTATTGGAATGTCTCCTAATGTTAGAAAGAAAAAACATTACACAGGATTAAATTATGAATGGTACAAACAAACACTTGATGTTTCAGCAATGTCCTTACATAAAACCTTACAAGTTGCTAAAGATTTAGATGCTATTAACGAATGGGGATCAGTTGTTGCACTTACTTACATAGCTGCTCAGCGTATTTTTCCTGATTACAATGATATGGCTGATGCTAAATCATTACTCGAATCAATAACAAGAAGTTTTGGTTATCATTATGGTACTGCCAAAAAAGTTAGAGTTAATACAATCTCTCAATCTCCTACAGTAACAACAGCAGGAAGCGGAGTAACTGGTTTTGATAAATTCATCAGTTTTAGTGAAGACATGAGTCCACTAGGAAATGCAGGAGCAATTGACTGTGCAAACTATTGTCTTGCAATGTTTAGTGACTTAACAAAATATGTTACCATGCAAAACCTATTTCATGACGGAGGTTTTTCATCAACTGGTGTAACAACTGCTGTAATGGATAGATTTGGTGAGTAATTACTTGAAAAGTAAATGATTGAAGAATTATATAATCATTTTTTAGCTTGTAATCAACAGGTTTCAACAGACACCAGAAACATTTCAAAAAATTCAATCTTTTTTGCTTTAAAAGGTCCAAATTTTAATGGAAATAAATTTGCGAAAGATGCTTTAGTTAATGGTGCAAACTTTGTCATTATTGATGAAGCTGAATATAGTATTGATGATAGAACAATATTGGTAGATAATGTTTTGACATGTTTACAGGAGCTAGCAAATTTCCACAGAAGAAAATTAAAAATACCTGTAATAGGAATTACTGGAACCAATGGAAAAACAACTTCTAAAGAGCTTATTGGAGCTGTTTTATCTAAAAAATACAATACTCATATAACAAGTGGAAATTTAAACAACCATATTGGTGTTCCTCTAACGCTATTAAAACTAACATCTCATCATGAAATTGCTATCATTGAAATGGGAGCAAGTAAACAAGGTGACATTAAGGAGTTAGCAGAAATTGCTGAACCAACACATGGTTTAATAACAAATATAGGAAAGGCACATCTTGAGGGTT
>JBELEU010000110.1:0-7285 GCA_042093455.1 Crocinitomicaceae bacterium
CGAACCCCCGACCCCCTCGGTGTAAACGAGGTGCTCTGAACCAGCTGAGCTAATCGCCCTTTAATTAAAGGTCTGCAAATATATTTATTTTTTTGTGTTTAGTTTATGTATCTGAAAAAAAATCACTTAAAATGTCACCTACCAAAAATGCACTACCTCCAATAAATATTAAATCTTCTTCATTACTTTTCTTTAAGGCAGTTTTGTAAGCTTCATTATAGTCTGTATAACAAGTAATTTTATGACCAGAAAAGTATGATTTAAGTTCATGGCATTTCATGGCTCTATCGCTACTAGATTCTGTAAGGTAATAGGTTAATGTTTTAGGTAGTGTATTAATTATTTTTGATAAATCTTTATCGTCAGAAAAACTTAAAACCGCTATACCTTTTTTAAATGGTGTACTTTTAAGTTGATTAGTTATTTCTTCAAAGGCTTGTTCGTTATGTCCAATTTCAGCAATTACCATTGGTTTATTCATTAGTAGCTCCCATCTTCCTCTAATTCCAGTGTTTTTTATAACGTTTTGCAATCCTTTTTCTATATGCAGTTGGTTAATGTTAAAGGAAACTAATTTTTCAACACTATTTAAAGCAGTACCAATATTGTTGTATTGGTAGTTTCCTAATAATTCACATTTCATTTTTGTTGCATTAGCTTTTGTAATTCGTGCATTTCTGCTTTCAGCAAGTTTAGCTAAAACTGAAAATGATTCTTTTATTTGTGGACCTACTACAACTGGAGTATTTTCTTTAATTATTCCACCTTTTTCATAGGCTATTTCTTCAATGGTTTGTCCAAGTATGTTTTGATGATCTAGTCCTATGGTTGTAATTACAGAAAGAATAGGGTTTATTATGTTGGTCGAATCTAATCTTCCACCTAATCCAGTCTCGATAATACAAACATCAGTTTTTTTCTTTTCAAAGTAGCAAAAGGCTAGGGCAGTAGTCCATTCAAAAAAAGAGATGCCGAGTTTTTCAAATGTTATTTTGTGTTTATTTACAAAATCAATAATAAATTCCTCATCAATGGTTTTGCCATTTATTTTTATTCTTTCTTTAAAATCTATTAAATGAGGTGAAGTGAAAATACCCACTTTGTAACCAGCCTCTTGAAGAATAGAGCCCATTAAGTGACTTACAGATCCCTTCCCATTTGTTCCTGCAACATGAACACAGTTTAGTTTTTTTTCTGGAAAATCAAGTATTGCTACCAATTTTCTAATATTGGTTAAGTCTGCTTTGTATGCTTTTTTACCAATTTTCTGATATTGTGGGAATTGAGAAAAAAGATATCTTGTAATCTCTTCGTAGGAGTTCATTATATCTGTAAATATTGTATTCTTTTGGATAGAATATCTTTTACTGAACCAGTTGAAGTAGGAGTGAATTTGAATTTCTTTTTACAGTCGTTCTCTATAAATTGTTTATCAGTACTTGTAAGAGAAATTGAAGTTTTAGGATGTGGATATAATGCTTTTGTACTAATTACGTTACCATTGGCATCTATGATAAATTGAACCATTACATAGCCTACCCAATTTTTTGGGTTCGCTAGTTCGGGATCGCCAACTACCTGTCTTCCTTTTCCATCGCCTAGTCCACCACCAGTATTTGGTCCTTTTCCGGTGCCGATTCCAGAACCTTCACCTTGCCCATCACCAGAATTATCATTTCCACTTCCTTGTCCCAAAACACCAGCTAAATTATACTTTGCCTGTTGAACAGGTTCTGATACTTCTTGTGAAGGTTCTGTACTTGGAGTGTTAGATGTACTACTTGTGGTACTTACTGGGGATTCTTCTTGAGTAACTACTTTAGGGGCAGGGGTTTCAGCAACAGGTTGTGTTTTTGTAGGGCTACTGCTCCCTTGTCTTCCTCCTCCCATGTCACTAAAATCTAAAGTAATTACTTCTTCTAAGGTAAACTGGGGTGGGTTTTGAATTTCAACACATCCTTTCCCTAAAAAAATAATAGATAATAAACCAATGTGAACCACTATGCTTATAGTCCATCCAATTCTATTATCTTTTTTGCGTATAATTTCCAATTTATTTACTTCCTCTTGTTTTAATAACGACTTTTAATGCCTTTTGTTTTGCAATGCGTATTATTTCATAAGCTGATGCTCTATTGGTTTCTTTGTCAGCAAGCAGTTCAATGGCCTTGTTTTCTCCAATGGTTTTCGATAATTCACTTTCAATCTGATTCAAGTTAAAAGCATTTGGATTACTATTGATAAAAAATTGATTTTCAGCATTAATATAAACTTTAACAGGAGAAGTTAAGGAAGGATCCCCGCTTCCTTCAGGAAGTTTAATTTCGTGCGAGGTATTAACAAGTGTAGAAATTATAATAAAGAAAATAAGCAGTAGAAAAACTAAATCTGTCATGGACGACATGCCTCCTTCTATTCTTATTTTATTCGATGATTTCATTATTTTTTTGCTCCGTTAAGAGAAATTTTAAAATTATTTTGTTTAGCAATGTCAATTACATAGACAGAAGCTTCCCAAGAGCTTTCATTGCTGCCGTACAGTGAAATAATGCTATCCTTACCAATTTTCTGTTTGATTACTTTTTCAATTTTTTCGCTTGAAATTGCTGTTCTTTCTTTGTTGATCAAATATTCATTTTGATCATTTATGTTTATAGTAAGTATTTTTTTATCAGATTTTTTACCTCCATTTTGAGGAACATCTATGTTGACACCTGCAGTAATCATAGTAGAAATAACTATGAAAAATATGAGAAGTAAAAAAACAAGATCGGTCATGGTTGACATGCCGCCTTCAATTTTTATTTTATTTCCAGATCTGAAATTCATTTATTTTCCAGGGGCTTCAAGTATATCAATAAACTCTATTGATGCTCCTTCCATGTTGTGAATTACCTTCTCAACTTTACTTACTAAGTAGTTATAGGCAACATACGCAACAATTCCTACAATTAAACCACCCACGGTAGTAATCATGGCTTCCATAATTCCTCCAGATAAACTGGCTATTTCAAAAGTTTCTTCTTTTGACATGTTTTGAAAAACTTTAACCATCCCAAGAACTGTTCCTAAGAAACCAAGCATTGGAGCTACACCTGAAATCGTAGCTAGCATTGATAGTCTTCTTTCAAGTTTACTTATTTCTAGCTTACCAATGTTTTCAATTGACGTAGTTATGTCCTTCATGGGTTTACCAACTCGGCTTATGCCTTTTTCAACCATTCTTGCTATAGGGTTTTCTGAGGACTGGCAAAGTTGTTTAGCCTCAGTCAAATTACCTTTTGTTACATATTCATTTATTTTTTGCATGAAATCTTTTTTTCCTTTTAAGGCTCTTTGAACAGCCATAAAACGTTCAATAAAAACATAAACTGCAACAAACGAGAATATGAATAACAACGACATTACTATTAAACTTGTTAAACTGTATTCACCACTTATAGAGTCGTATCCCCAAATAAGTTGCCACAATGATATTTGTTCAGTAGGCATTAATTCTGATACGCTATCAGCAATATCAACAGTTGCATCTTGTATTCTATACAAGAAATGAAATGGATTTAAATTCATTTTATAAAGATTTTAAGTGAAAATAATTATTTAATTATTAGAATATATAGTGTTGTAAAAATAGAAATGAACCGGCACCTGTTAAGTACCCAATTAAAGCTAGCCATCCTATTTTTCTTAGGTACCAGAAAAAAGATATTTTTTCCATTCCCATAGCAACAACACCTGCAGCAGACCCAATAATTAACATGCTTCCCCCTGTTCCAGCTGCGTAAGCAATAAAATGCCATGTTGCATCATCTAATGCAAATTCAAACATACCCATACTGGCAGCTACTAATGGAACGTTATCTATTACTGCAGATCCACCTCCAAGAAGCATTATAAATGTATCAAGGGGCATAGCTGCTTGAACATCTTTTCCAAAAGTGAAAATAAGTCCCAAAGATTCTAGTGCAGCTACAGTCATTAATATTCCTAAGAAAAATAATATTGAAGGCATTTCAATTTTTGACAATGCTCCAAATGTAGGGCTTTGGTGGTGACTGTTTTCATTGCCAGTTACTTCATTGGTTATGCTTGACATACTAAATTGTCTAGAGCTAATAATTTCAGCTACAAGAGCAACAATTGAAAGCGAAAGCATCATTCCAATATAAGGGGGTAAATGAGTTAAAGTTTTAAAAATAGGCACAAAAACAATTAGCATTAAACCTAAATATAACATTAGGGGGCCTTTGCTGTTTTCCTTCCCTTCAGAAATTGGAGCTTCAAAATTTCCCTTAAAAGGTTTCATGAAGCTTGCAATGAATGTAGGGATAAGCATACAAACAAATGAAGGAACAATTAAAAACTTAATAAGCTTAACGGTTGATACTTTTTCTCCCATCCACAACATAGTCGTGGTGACATCTCCAATAGGAGACCATGCTCCTCCAGCATTAGCAGCTATAATAATTAAACCAGCAAACCATATTCTATCTTTGTTTTGAGGGACTAATTTCCTAAGAATTGTAATTAATACTATAGTTGCGGTGAGGTTATCAATTATAGCAGATAATATAAATGCCAAAACGCACATTATCCAAAGCAGTGTTGATTTTTTATTGGTTTTGATGAATTTTTTAATTGTTGAAAAGCCATTAAAATGGTCTATTATTTCAACTATGGTCATGGCTCCAACTAAAAAGATTAGTATTTCACAAGTTTTTCCAAAGTGATGCAGTAACGTAGATTGCATAACTCCCATTCTATCATCATGTTTTATATCTGCAAAGTTCTCTGTGCCATGCAATCCATTCATTAAGCCATGGTTGGCAGAGTCGAACCAATTTTCAAAACCATCAATTCCAATAGCTACACATGCCCATGCCAATGCCATCATTAAAAGAGCAGGAACAAGCTTGTCTACTTTTAAACTGTGTTCTAGTGTTATAGCTAAATAACCTAAAATAAAAATTACAACTATTATCGCTTCCATTTAAACTTAGATTAATTGTTTTAGTGCAATTTCAAATGCAGTTTTAGAAATCCTAGTTTTAGAATTGTTTACAGCAAATGAATTTTCAAGTGCTTTTTTGATGGTGTTTGAAGTATCCATGAAAACACCTTCATCAGTAATTTCACTTAAATCATTACCCATTAGGTAGGCAAAAACTCTTGCCATTCCACAGTTGGAAATAAAATCAGGAATGATACTTATTTTTTCATCAGAATAATCAGCTATAGGTCCAAAAAATATTTCTGGATCAGCAAAAGGTACGTTTGCACCAGCAGCTACTACCTCAATTCCTGTCTGAATCATTCTGTCAATTTGATCTTTGGTAATTAACCTTGATGCTGCGCAAGGAATAAATACTTCAGCTTCAAGGTCCCATATTTTTTCATTCACTTCATCAAAAGAAAGCATGTTATCAGCACTAAGTGCATTTCCATCTTTATTTAGAAATAATGTTCTGATTTCATCAAAACTAAATCCATCTTGATTTATCAAGCCACCAACTCTATCAATAATTCCAACAATTATTGCCCCTTCCTGAGCTAAATAATATGCTCCAGCTGATCCAACATTGCCCCAGCCTTGTACTATTACCCTTTTACCTTTGAGATCACCACCGTAGATGTTGTAATAATGTTTAACAGATTCTGCAACACCGTAGCCTGTAATCATATCAGCAACAACATATTTTCTATCTACGTTAGGTGAATATTTTTCATCTTCAATTGCTTTTAAAACACCTTGTCTTAATTGTCCAATTCTATTTATTTTTTGTGCTTCTCTTGGTTGATAGTGACCATTAAAAACTCCTTCCTGAGGATGCCAAACGCCACAATCTTCAGTAATTGGAATTACCTCATGAATTTCATCAACATTTAAATCACCTCCGGTTCCATAGTAGTGCTTTAGTAATGGGGTTACTGCTGCATACCACCTCCTTAAAACTCCATCTTTTCTTGGGTCATTAGGATCAAAATTAATTCCAGATTTTGCACCTCCAATTGGAGGCCCAGATACGGTAAATTTAACTTCCATTGTTTTGGCTAATGATGTTACTTCATGTTGGTCAAGCCCAACTCTCATTCTTGTTCCACCACCAGCAGCACCTCCTCTTAGTGAGTTGATAACAACCCATCCTTTTGCTTCAGTTTCAGCATCCTGCCAATTAAAAACAATTTCTGGAATTTTATTTTCAAATTTTTTGAGTAATTCTATCATAATTCTAAATGTGAGTTTTCAATCGCAAATGTAAAAAAATATATATCTCATATAACAGTTTGTTAATATTGAAAGTCAATTTATTTAAGGGTTGTGTATTGTTCCAGATTTCAAGTTTTTTGAAGCTCCTGTAACAGATGAATATGTATTTTCAATATTTTTTAATCTAAGCAGCCCTAGAAAAGCAAAAATTAATGCTTCTTTATAGTCAATAATGTTTTTATTTGGAATGTAACAGTTAATATTAAATGTGTCTTTAAGTGTATTTGTCCAAAATTGATTAAATGTACCACCCCCTGTTATCAAAACTATTTTATCCTTTTCAATAATTTTTTTGATGGAGTAACAAAGTTGATGTCCTGCAGTATGAAGTTTGTCTTCAATAGATATTTGATATTTATCTAATATTGGAAAATACCATTTTTTAAAATCCTCAATTCCTAATGATTTTGGGAAACTCTTGCTGAAATATTCTAATTCATTCAATTGATTTAGTAAACCCTGATTTAGATTACCTGATTTAGCAATGTTTCCCATGTTGTCAAAATCTTTTCCAACTTTGGAACTTAATTCGTTGCTAAACATATTTGCAAAACCAATATCTCCTGCAATTCTGCGCTTATTTTTGTTAAAGGATATGTTTGCAATTCCACCTAGGTTTAAGCAATAATCATATTTATTAAATAGCAGCTCATCACCAACAGGAACTAAGGGAGCGCCTTGGCCTCCGAACGCAACATCTAATGATCTGAAGTCATTTACAACTGTTAGTTGAGTTTTGTTTGCTATAACAGCTCCACATCCAAGTTGAAAAGTTAGTTTTTGTTTAGGTTGATGAAATATTGTATGCCCATGAGATGAAATCGCATTTATTTTTTTTACATCAATGCAGTTTTTTGATATAAAGTCATTGATTATATCTCCTAAATAATCACCGTATTTTTTATTTAAGATTAACAATTCATTGCCACTTAAAAAATAGCTTTTTCTGAGAAGTTCAAGCCATTCTTTAGAGTACTCGTAGCATTCACTATGTTTTATTTCATAGCTCCATGTTCT